>JBLMXX010000492.1:0-10075 GCA_050257995.1 Acidobacteriota bacterium
GAACCTGATAGCGCGGGCGGTATTGAGCGTGGCGAGTGGATGAGGGAGGAGAAGCCGTGGGTAGCAGGGAGTGCGGGCCGGGCGGGCGAGGGATAGACCGATCCCAGTTCGCACTCCGTCTAGCTTGTATCTTGGCGATAGCGGCAATGATCGAGGCGTGTGATGCAGGCGCGACAAGTACGCCGTCACCTTTTGCGCCGTCACCCGCTTCTGTTCGAACGGCAACTGTCACTTTGCCTTTTTACACGGTTACAAGCGTTTCCAGTCCTGTTCCCGTTTTTTCTCCCACTGTTCCACCGAGACTTGGCTCTGAGGATATCCAGTACTCGGGCGCACTCTCCGTTGAGGATTTGAATACGTTGATCCTGGCGATTCGCGCGCTCAAGGGTGTTCAGGATGTGCAAGGCGGAGTCCAGGACTTGAACATCACTTACGACCGCGATCAAGTCAGCCGCCAAAAGATCATCGACGTGATCAAAAGCTTTGGCTACACCGTCAAGGAGTAACGGATGAGACGTTTTTACGTCAAACGCAAAGACCTCTCTCACTTTCCATTTCAATTCTATGTCGACCGCAACGGAGTTGAACGGCAATTAGAGAAGGGACATACGTTCACGTTTGCCATCGAGCCGCCGAAGGATCAATTGGCATTTCTGCACGTCCATATCTTGCAAGATTTCGCACTAGAGTTAGATCGACGCTGGGATATTCCGCAATCGAATCTGATTCAGGTGGCGGCGAGAGCATTTGAAGCATGGGTCAAAAGCGAGCCGATTCCCGAAGACCATTTCAATAATTTGGACTTGCTCAAGGTGGATGCAGCGTGGTATCCGCACGGTCCTGATGGGGTTCCGGCGCTCATCGCCAATCCATATTATTTTGATATCAGCACCGATGAGCCCTGGTTCACCATCGCCAATGTGAAAACCGATTCGACCCCCGATGACTTGGCAAAGCGTACAGACACCGTCACAAACTTATCAAGCAATCGACCCAAGAAAAAATTCGTGTTTGGATTCACCGTGGATGTTTGTCCTAGCCTGCTCTTTGTCGGTTACGACCAATTTCGGAACCGGATCACGCAAGCCGGATTAGACATCGAGGTCAAGCTCTCCCGTTTGACCGACCTTCCGCCGGATGTGCATACGCTCTTGGTACCCTCTGAATTGGAAACGGCCGCGCGCCAAATCGCCCGCAACACGCGCGTCGTCGCGCTGGCGGAAATGGTCAACGCGCCGATTTACGACGAACTGGTTCGCGAATACAGTCATGAGTTGGCGTGAGAGATTGTTTTATCGATCCATCGTCGGCAACACCGCCAAACGCTGCCGGTCCAACGCTGATGTGTCGCGATTCTTTGCCAAACCCATTCCAAACGATTGAACCAAGACACGGATGAGATGCGATCACGCCGATTAATGTGGCTGAGTATTTGCGCCATTGTGATATTGGGTCTCTGGCTGTTGGCGACGCCGACCAGCCAAGCCATACCGCCCAATCCGCCGATCATTCAACTGACCAACAGTCACGCCATCGACGTGCGTCCGGCGTGGAGCCCGGACAATCGCCTGATCGCGTTCCAATCCAATCGCGATAGCAGCACTTTCCACATCTATTTGATGAATGCGGACGGGAGTAATCCGCGAGCGCTAACGCAAGGCCCGACCGACGATCGCCATCCTATCTGGATGCCTGACGGTAAATCTATTCTGTTCGATTCCTCGGATGGAAATGTGCGCGAAATCTGGCAGGTGACTGTCGCGGGCGGCAGCCTAAAGCAGATCACTCATTTGGGCGCGCAAACCAACTTCGCATCGCCCAGCCCGGACGGTCAGCGGATTGCCTTTTACGTTTATCAGGGTAACACTCTGGATCTGTGGACGGCCCGGATAGATGGCAGCCAGGCCAGGAGACTGACGAACGGGCTCGCGAGCGCGACGAACAGCCAATGCACCTTCGCGTGCCATTGGGCAGCCTGGAGTCCGGATAGCGGGACTATTGCGTATTCCGCAGGGGAATTGGACACGATTTGGACGATCGGGGGCGATGGGACCGATCCGAATCGGGTTATCGCCGACGGACAGGACAATCATTTCCCCTGGTTTCTCCCCGACGGGAAACTGGGTTACATCACCGAGCACGTAAGCCCTGCCCAGTCCTGGACGGATGCATGGGCATATGACCTGAAAACAGGCAAGACGACACTGCTTCAGGAGCAGATGTCGGCGCAAGGACCTTTTGAATGGAGCGCCGATAATACGAAGGTGTTATTCCATTCGCCGCGGTCGGGCAACTTTGAAATATATCTGATTGACCTCACTGCGCCCGGCGGTGTTGATGCACTGCGAGGCACGCCCGTGCCTGTGACACTTGCGGATACGACGAAAGCGGCTCCTCCTGATCCCATCTCAAAGACGGAGACGGCGAGCAATAGCGGAGTCGTCTGGGAATCGGTCGGTGGGGTGAGTCTCCTGCTCGTCGCGACGGCGATTGGGTGGATCGTAATCCGGCGCTCCAAGGCAAAGCGTTAACAGCGCGAATGTGCATTAACAGATCCTGCGATTGGAAATCGTCGTTTGTTCTTAATGTGCAGAATCTATCTGGAGGTTGAAGAAGTAACGTGGGAGACACAAACGGGAATATGAATAATGGAGAAGGCAAACCGGTCTCGCGTCGCGAGTTTCTCACAACTGCGGCGAGCGGATTCGTCGCGCTGAGCATGATCGGCGTTAGTGGAGTGGATTTTTTCAAGCCGCCGGTCACACCGATTGATCGGGAGTCATCCGGGGTGATTTTTCCAGACCCGACGCTGTGCATCGGCTGTTTAACCTGCGAAGTGGCCTGCAGCGAGGCGCACCGTCAAGTTGGAATGTCCGACCTCGCGCGCATCCGCATCTTTAATGAACCCGCAACCAAAGTCGATGCCGAGATCTTGAAAAACTATCCGGGGCGCGGCTCCTTTATCCAGCAGCCGTGCCTCCAGTGTCCTGATTCGCCTTGCCTGCCCGTTTGCCCGGTCGATGCTCTGCATGTGGACCCCAAGACCGGTGCGCGGGTTATCAACGAAAAAACGTGCATTGCCTGCGGGCGGTGCGCCGAGGCGTGCCCGTTCGACGTGCGCTCTGAAGCCGTTGCGACGAATGAAAAGATTTTCGGGCAAAAGACCCGCATTACGTATGATCCACAGAAACATGTCTACACCAAATGCGATCTCTGCTACTTCCGCGAGGAAGGACCTGCCTGCGTGCAAAAGTGCCCCATCAACATCCGCATCAAGCAAGGGATTGTCAAAAGCGACCACCTCTGTTTGAACCTGCCCAAGTCCGATGAGGCACAGTTTACGAAGATGAAAGAACAGCAGTCTGTTCAAAAGGGCTAGTCGAAACAGCAGTACACGAATTGATGGACGGGCGATGGGGGGTTTTCTCAGGATAGGGTCCAAGGGATCTTGGAGGGAGGAGTTGACGTGAAGCGTATTCAGATGGCAATCGTTGCCGCAGCATTCGGGGTTTTTGTGATTACCGCGGGGACGGTCTTTGCGCAGGGTGGTGTCCCGGTCGGCTTCCCCCCGCAGACCAATTTGTATGAGGATGCGGTGCTCATGGCCCGTATACTGCCCGTGGTCGCCGCGCTAGGTATCGGATTTGGCATTTGGCAGGCGAAGGCGAGTCTGCGCCAACCCAAATCATCGCCCAATACATCTTTTGTCATCCGTCACGATGTAGGCACTGTGGTCTCGCATTGGGTCAACGGCATCGGGATGATTACGGGAATGATTACGGGATTGATGATCTTGCGCTGGCTGCCGCGTCCGGATGCCCTGCGAGTCATTTTCGCCATTCACTATGTAGGCGCGGGCATGGTTTTGTTCGGGGTCGTCATTCATTTGGCTCAAAACGCGATCACCGGAGGGATGGGATTAATTCCACAATCGCTCAAAGACGTCCGTGATGCCCTGGCCGAGATGGTCGAGTATACGGGCGTCTTTGGTCCGCAGCGAGCGGTCTTCGGGATCAACCTGCCCAAGGTCATCCGCAATACATTCGGGGAAACTTTTTCCGCCTTTGGACTGCGACCGTCCAAGAAGCTTGGCAAGTTCCTGCCGGTGGAAAAGGTCTTTTCCTACACCCCTTGGGCCATTATCATTACCGTGATCGTCGTCACGGGATTGATCAAATCCTTTCGATACCTTTATCCGATTCCGCCGTCGTTTGTCCAGCAGGTTACCACACTGCACGACATTTTTGGGTATGCCGCCGTCGCGATGCTGGGTATTCATCTCGCCGCCATCCTGCTGGTCCCGCGCAATTGGCCTTTGCTCATTGCCATGCTCACCACACGCATCAGCCGTAAGCACGTCCAGGACTGGCACCCGCTCTGGTATAAAGAATTGGTCGCACGAGAGCAATCTAGCGGTGCGGCGGCAGCCCCGGTTACTCAGGTCGGTCCGAAAGCCGTTGAGGAGATGAAAGCATGATTTCTGCCGTCGTGCTCGGTGCGGGCCTTTCCCAGCGCATGGGTACGCTCAAGCAGTTGCTCCCGTATGGGGACCGCACGGTGGTAGAGCAGGTGGTTTCCGTCCTCCTGATTGCTCACGTAGATGAGATTGTCGTGGTTCTGGGGCACCGGCACGACGAGGTCCGGCAAGTGCTGGAGCGATGGCCCGTCCGCGTAACCTATAACCCGCATTATCGCGACGGAATGTTCGCCTCGATACGCCACGGCTGGAGCCAGATACCGTCCGAATCCGATGCTGTGCTCCATGTATTGGTCGATCAGCCGCAGCTACAGGCAAGCGTCGTACGGAAGCTCATCGGTACATATGGAGAGTTCCGCTCCGGTATTCATGTTCCAACATTTGGGACGCGGCGAGGTCATCCAATTCTCTTGGATGCGCGCTATCGTTCAGAGGTTCTGGGGATGGGAGACGGCCTGACGATGCGCGATTTCATGAAGAGTCATGCCGCCGAAGTGAAGGAAGTGCCGGTGGATACCGATACAATCCTGAGGGATATGGACACGCCCCAGGAATATGAACGTGAAGTCCGTTACAGGAAGGCTGTACCGGTCGGCTGACCCACGCCTTTCATTTCTTGACGCCCTTTGTGCTTTGGGTCATCACGACGCTGCCTTTTGACTGTGCCAGCGGCATGCCGGTGGCGTGGCGTTGAACCATCAGCATTTCAGCCAGAATGGACAGGGCAATCTCGCCCGGCGTTTCAGCGCCCAAGTCCAGCCCGGTAGGGACGCGCACGCGCGCCAGGACATCCGGCGAGATGCCTTCCTTCAAGAGATCGCGGAATATAATAATGCTCTTGCGTGCGCTTGCCACCAGGCCAATGTAGGCGGCCGGGGAATTGACCACTTGCCTCAGTGCTGGCTCATCCCAGCCCCAGGTTGCCAGAAGAATGAAAGTGGTCGGCGTGATACTCACCGGCATCGGATCCAGAATTTCGTCGTGCGGTTCGTATCGGATGAGAATGCGCTCATCGGCATCGGGCAGGCGGTCAGGGGTGATAAAATCGGCGCGATCATCCACGACCACGACCTGCCACCCCAACATCTTGGACATTCTAACCAATGCCTCGCCAATGTGCCCGGCGCCGATGAGGAGGAGCGTCGGACGGGGCTGTAGAACCTGAATGAATATCTCTACATCTCCCTCGTCGTCGGGTGCCGCTTGGACGTAACCGTTTTCACCCTGCACGTACGCGAGTCGAGCAGAGACACCGCCGTTCAATGCCGCGAGTCCGGCCTGACAGACGTGATCGGTTAAACTGTCATCCTGCAAGCGTCCTTCAATCGAGCCATCGCGGTGCACCAGCATCTTTTCGCCGACCCTTGACGAGGGGCTCGCCCGGATGACCATGGCCAATGCAACCGGTTCACCTTCTGCATAGGCCTGGGCACAAGCTTGAAATATTTGTTGCATGGGCTCACGTCCTCGTCCTCTCATTGGGTGGGATGCAGCACGTCGATAAAGACTTGTTCCGTTCCGCCGCACAAGCCGACATTTCCAGGTGCTTTGCCGGTCAGGTTATAATCCACGAGTCGCGGCTCTCTATCTGCAATGGCTTGCTGTGCGTCCTGAATGGCCTGCCGCTCCATGGTACCGCCGCCGATGCTCCCGACAAAGGAGCCGTCGGCGCGCACCATCATATTCGAAGGGAGATGGCGCGGCGTTGAACCTGAAGCGCGCACGACAGTCAAGATGGCAACAGATTCACCGCTCTCCAATGCCTTTACGATCGCCTGGAAAACATTTTGCATGTCTCCCTCCTTGATGCGAGAGTATACACCGGTTAAGAATCACTGGCAAGGAGGGTGCCCAGGGTTTCGCTCACTCTTTCGGTTAAAAGGAGAAGGATATGTTTGGACTGCAACCCGCTCATTTGATCCTGATCGCGATCATTGCTCTCTTGATATTCGGCCCAGCATGGTTTGCCGGACTCGGACGTGCAGCCGTGCGATCCATATCCGAGTTTCGTTCGGCTTCGAGAGAAGAGAGCATTGCCGCTGATGCCAAACCGGGCCACGCCGGTTCAAAGGACCGGGGCAACTGAGTGTGACCCTCGTTCAGTATCGACCGGTTCAGAGTCCTCCGCTAAAACCAGGCGTGCTATCCGCAAGCCGAGCCTACCCAGGATGATCCCCATGCATGCGCTCAAGGCACCGCCCAGGAAGACATCCGGCCAGGTAATTGCATAGTCGCGCATGACCGGCATCTGTTTGAACCAGATGTAGGAAATCGCGACCAGGCTCGCACTGTATACCGGAGCTGCTACCAGGGGGCGGTGGCGCGCCCACGGCAAGAAATCGAGCAGCGCGACGAGTCCCAGGGGCAGGGCGGACAAGAGCAGGGACCACGTCTGCAGAAATCCTACCCACCCCGAAAAACCAAGATTGTTAATAAACGCGCTCGCTTTAGAGATCGACGATTCAGGATTGAGTCGGATGAAATCGGTAATAACGGAAACCGGCTGAAGGATGGCAAATCCGGCCGCCGCAATTCCGATTCCCACCAATTGCAGAGATATCGCGACCGCGAAAATCATCAACGCGACCCGAAATTGGCGTGCTATTTTGATAGTGAGCAAAAGTGGGAAAGGGAACAACGCCCCCACGAGCATGGGATACAAGAGCCCCGTCATTCCTGATCCATTTACGCGATATGCTTCGATAAAAGCCTGGCTCATCTGAAAGTTGACGGCTTCAAATGTATAGGCGCCGGTCAAGGCGAGCCCCCAAAAGAGAGGGCTCCGCGGCTCGAATTTCATCCCGAGCCGGCGAGCGGTGGTAGAAATTCCGATCATGAGATTCAAGTCGACGAACATGGTGGAAGCCATGATACAGATGTGTGGCGGGCTCCACAGTGTCGAGTCGATCCCAAAGATCTCGTGCCACCCTTCGTCAAAAAGACCCGAAAGCAGGGCAAACGCATAACCCAGAAAGACCCCGAAGAAAGCGGGCGGTGCCTTAAAGATCCCCACCCGCATGGTTTCCCCCGGTTGCTCGTTGGCGCGCCCGGCGAAAGTCTCATGAACGATCCAAAACCAGGCAAGGGTGATGCCTCCGCCGAAAGCGACCAGCACCATCAAATGTGGAGGTATGAAGAGATTGTCCCTCCCGATCGCGACATGCCATTGGATGTCCCAGTTGCCGCCAAAAAAATTCAAAAGCTTGAAGAGCGCAATCGTGAACAACACGTAAATTCGCTGATGATCGCGAGATGCGGCATCTTGATCGGCAGCGTATTGTCTGACCGTGTGTAGCAAGCGCATGGGGAGGTCGGTGAGCATTGGATCTTTTCCTTTCGCGCTAGGATAGGATGGACTTGTCCGTTTTCGGTCACTCGGTTTTGGGGCGGATGGTGTTCCGGCGTCCCAACCAGACCCACGCGATCGTGATTACGAGCAGAGAGGCAATTCCGCCAATCAACGCGAGGCGAGCGACCGAAATTTGATCGGGCGTGGGCTGCGCTTCCACCGCCAGAAAAGCGCTGCGCTCGATAGGTGTCCCGTCAGGTGCCTTTCCATTCATCACAATATCAATGCCGTACAGGCCTGGAACGCCGGGACTCCAACTGGCTTGCCACTCTTCACCGTTCGCGGAGAGTGGCAAATTTTTTATTTCTCCATTCGGATAGCGCACGGTCGCTTGCGCGTCGACGACTGGCAAGCTCTGTCCGGCTAACTCCAACCGCGCGGTGAACTTGACCGCCTCGTCCGTCTGGGGCAGCAGGGTGCTGGCATGTGCTTTGAGTACAGCCCCGCCTTGGAGATGCGCCGTAATGGCATAGTCGGTGCCGCTGCTCGGAGTCAGACTCGTCGTCTGGAGGGTCACTTGCCACGGCCCGGGACGTGGGTTTGTAAAGCCGTATCCGAGATAAAAGAGCGCCTCGGGGTCCTGGACCACCACCAGGCCATTGCGGGTCGGATCGAGCGCGATCGTATTCCCAGCTGCACCGCGCACCGTGACGGTCAAGGAGCGCGTGGGATCGAAGAGCGCGAAATTCGCGACCGCCGCATTGTCGATATTAATGGTGCGCGTGGCGCTGGCGCCCGCATTAAGATGGCCTGTAAAGACCCGCGTGAACTGCAGTTCTTCGTCCACCGGTGTTGGCGGTACTGGGTCCGGCTCGGAGGGGAATTGGCCCGCGGTCCTCTGCAAAAGGGGCCTGACAAATTCCTGAAAGATTTGGGGTGACCGGTTCAGATCACTGTGCCAGATATCTGCTTTATAGATATCCCCCGGGATGCCGCTGGCGCTGTCCAGGGCAATGGCAAGGTCAGATGGGACAGAGGCGCAGGGGGATTTGACCGGTTCGATAATGGGCGTGCCGGCAATGATGCTAAAGGGCACGCCGTGCCGTCGATTGATCTGTGGATTGAAAATGTTGCGGACGTAGCTGGGGCGGATCTCGAGTGCCGCGGGCAGGAAATAGCCGAGGGAAGATGGAAGGTAGGCACAATCGGTCCCCGCGTTGGGCGGACCGAGCATGATCATTTGCGCAACGTCGCGTCCAGGCATCACGCGATCAATGTAATAGCGCGACACCAGGTTCCCCATGCTGTGGGCGACGAGGTCCACCATTTGAGCGCCCGTAGCTTGTTTCACGCCCGCGATATAGTCGCGCAGGATCTCGGCATTGGTGCGGATCGTTTCGGTTTTCTGGGTCGGATGGATGAGGTCGCCCAGATTGAGCGTGCCTTTCACTTGCCCATCGCCGACCGCGAATCCCTTTACGCCGAGGGACGCCAGGTAGCCGCTGGGGCCCAGATACTCTTCCCACGCCTGGGCAGAGGACCCGAATCCGTGTACAAAGACCACAGGGCGAGGCGTGACCTGGACCTCAGCGTCCAGAGGAATGTCGAGGGACGGCGAGTTGGCTCGAAGGGTGCGGCTCTTTTGGGCTTGCCGGGTCTTATCCCAAGCCCATCCAAGACTTGAAAATAATTCAGTCTGGCATGCGTCACTTGCTTTGGGAACTGTACATTCCGCGATAGTGGAGTTATCAGGCGCCAGGCTGAATGATATGGGAATGAGCTGATCTGCCGAGCGGGTAAGCTTTACCCCAAGCTTGACAGAGTCGCCGTCCGTCAGCTTCGAGACGGCGGAGCCATTCTTGTCTAGAACCAAGAGTGCCGGCTGAGTTTGTTCCGGGGGCGCTGCTGCCAGCAGGGAGGTCGAAAGGAGAACAATGAAAAATAGGAATATGGTTTTGGGTGCCATTCTGATCCCTCGGCGTCAAGGAGATTAGATCATCGGCATCGGGTAAATCCGTCAGCGTTCGCGCTCTGCCCGTCGCAACGGCGTCGGTAGTTCACGCATCCATTCGGGCAGCAATTCGGCAACGTGAGCGCGCATCACGCAGGCGGCCTGTGCCACCTGCTCCTCGGTCAGGGGGCGGTCATAGAACTCTGATAGCTCAAAGATCGGACCAAAGCGGAGGACAATAGGGACCGGTCGGGGAAATAGAGAGCCGACCGGCATCGCTTGCTCGGCGCCGAAGGCTCCCACTGGAAGAATCGGAATGCGGCGAGTCACGGCAATCTTGGCGAGGACTGGCTGAAAA
>JBLMXX010000493.1:0-3279 GCA_050257995.1 Acidobacteriota bacterium
GACGGCGTCGTATGTGAACGCAAAGGGATTATAGAAAAGGTGGAAAGCGAAACGCAGAAACGCGCGCGTGATCCGGCGAGTCAGCATCGCGATCGATTATACGCCGAACGCGATGGTGACACAAACGCCAAGACCCGAAGGATTCTAGTGGTTGAAACCGCAGCAACCGGAATGCCACGCCGTCCTCGGCTGCCCGTGGACGCCCGCTCTCTTCGTTGTGTTTGCGCTTGTGTCATTCGCTGGCATTGTATGGATGGTCACCCAGTAATTTTAGAGTGTTTGCAGTTCGGAGTAGCGATTTGTCGTTCAAGAATGAACGATTAAAATCGGTGCTACAAGCCCGTTGATGTATCCTTTTGATCGCCAGCGGCGTCTCTAGTAGGGGGAGGTCTGCATGGACGACGGCATGCTCGAGTTTGAAGCCATCCACGACGCCTTTCGATCCAAGATCCTGCGCTATCTGACCCGCCTCGTCGGCACGGCAGAGGCAGAAGACCTGACGCAAGAGGTCTTTGTCAAAGTCAACCACTCCCTAAAGACATTCCGCGGCGAGTGCGCCTTGTCGACCTGGATTTATCGCATCGCCACGAATGCCGCCATCGACAAAATACGCACCGGGTCATTCCGCCGGCAAGCGCGCACCGCCTCATTGGATGACCCGGCGGCGATGGAGGGAAAGGCGGCAGCGACGGAAGAGACGCCCTTGCTCGAGCAACGGGTCTTGAGCGACGAAAGGCACGTGTGCTTTGGGAATTTTGTCGAAAAACTACCGGCCAGTTATCGGGCGGTCTATGTGTTGTGTGAACTGGAGGAACTGACGAACCAGGAGGCGGCCGAGATTCTCGGTTTGAGCCTGGAGGCGGTCAAAATCCGCCTGCACCGCGGGAGAGCGCGGCTGCTGCAAGAGCTGAGAATGCACTGCAAAGCCGAGGATTGGCTGTAAGGGCAACCGGTGTATCCTTTCCTGCCGGACCTCCGTCTATAAGATCAGAAGGGGGATATTTTCTCTCGGGAGGACGAAATGGAAAGGACGTCGTTCGTAGATCGATTGAACGAGACATTAGTATGGGGCGCGATCTTTGTCTGGTGGGGTGTCGCCGTATTGCTCCGCCTCCCTAACGGGATGGACGCGCTCGGCATTGGCTTGATCTTGCTCGGCTTGATCGCCGCCAGGTCCCTGATGGGGCTCGCCAGCAGCTGGTTTACCATCACGCTCGGGATTCTCGCCCTCGTGTGGGGTGTGCTCGACCTGGCGCGCTCGGTCCTGCACTGGCCGCTGGGGCTGGGTGGTGAATATGCAATCCTGCTGATCGTCGTGGGCGTGATTCTGCTCGCGCGGGGGTCTGTGAAAATCCTAACAAAAGATTGATGGAATTCTCATTGACATCGGGATCTCCTTGTGATAAAGTTCACAGCAGTGGATGGTGTAGAGTGCTGTCCGGGAGGTGCTCGATGACAGAGACGATGCTGCTATTCGCGTTGACCGGCTATGTGCTCGGCATGTTGACGGCGATGATGATGCTCGGTCCGCGCAAGTCATAAGGCAGTGGTCAGTGGTCGGTGGGTGGTGGACAGTAAACAGGTGGACGGGTAGATAGGTACACAGGTACACAGGTAGACAGGTACATACATCGGTGGATGGTGCAGCCGTAGACCGGTAGACCAGTCAAGGGTCGACGGGGGACGGCTGTTCGCGCGCTGGATGTAGATCGCGGCGGGAGTATTATGCCTGCTTGCGATTTTTTGTTTTGGAGGGTCGCGAGTTTCCCTCTGTGCTAATATAGAAGGAAAAAATGAGATCGCCATAGGGAGACTCGGTATGGCGATCTCATTTTCGCTCAACTGACCAAGAGCTGTTAGTCACCTCTACACAATGGGCGGCACTTTATTGAACGGGTGGTAAACCCTTCAAATAAGCGTAGAGGGTAATTCATCATTCGTCGAGTGGCAGGCGACGCAAAAGCTGTTGGCCAGGTGTTGAACGCTTTCACTGCAGGGTCGTTTCCAGTTTCGGCAACGATTGGAGATAACGGAAAATCGCTTTCAATTCATCATCGCTGTGGCGGCCAAACGTCTCCCACGGCATAGCCTTGTCAAGGGTATGACCGGAGGGTGTGACGCCGGTGCGAAGGGTTTTGATAAAATCCGCGTCGCTCCACGCCACCAGTTCGCCGCCGGGCGTCAGATTAGGTCCGTGCAGGCTGCTCGTCGGGTCGTCCACTTTGCCGCCCGACAATTGCGGTCCGTGGCAACTCCGGCAGCCGTGAACGTGCACGAGATAGTCGCCGTATTCCTTTGTGACGCTGGCCGCCGGTGCCGGCGGGCGCGGAGCGGTGTGATTGATCTGCTCGGCCATCACGAATGGGTCAAAGGCACCCAACCCCAACAGAATGCCCCCCACGGGCAAGAATTGTTTAGGTCCCCATTCCTGGTCCACCGGAGGCACGGTCCTGAGATACGCGACGACACTGCCGAGGTCCGCGTCGCTCAGGTAGTAAAAATTTTTTGCCGGCATGATGAACACCGAAGTGCCATCGGGACGCACGCCGTGGCGCAGGGTACGGACAAAATCAGCATCGGCGTAGGCGGCGCCAATCCCGCCTTTACCGCGGGTCAGGTTCTTGGCATGGATGCTTCCCAATGCCGGGTCATTGAAGAACGCCGTGCCGGCCAGGTTATCCCCATGGCATCCGGTACATAACACCGTGACGAGATGCTTACCGCGTTCGACCGATGCCGCGTCTGACGGAATCGCCACCGATTCGACCGCGATGTTGTACGTTTGGCTGAATTTCGCTTGCCCGCGGAGATACAACCCTCCGGCAGCGATGACGACCAACGCGACGAGGGCGCCCAAGACGACAGCAGCCCATTTGAAAATCTTCCTCAACAATGTATCCCTCCTCTTTTGAGATGATGGTTCAAAGAGCCAAGATGAACTCGCTTGGCGTGCTGTTAATCCTGTGTCGTAAGGCCGCAAGTATACCAAAAAGAGTTGGGAGTGTAAATCGGGGGTAATCGACCAGGGCCAGAAATCCAATCTTGGGTGGCGGCGGCATCATTTGTCGTAAGGGGCGGGAGATTCTCGAAGCGAACGGCGGCGCGGGGCAAGGTCGGGGCGGAGCGTGGGGTTGGGCGTGGTTGTGATGTGGGTTTGGCGTTAGTGCGTCGGTGCACGTTCAATAGAGATAGGGAATCAACTTCTTGCTGGTCTGTCTGTAATTCCGATATTCGTCCCCAAATCTCTCCACGAGCATACTTTCTTCAATCCTTATCCGA
>JBLMXX010000494.1:0-4810 GCA_050257995.1 Acidobacteriota bacterium
ATCGAGACGGCGACGAAGAGACGGCTGCCGCCCGCTTCGTGGAACCATACGCCGGTGACGTCCGGCACTCCCGCCTTCTCGATATCTTCCCACAGCAGCGCCGAGCGCATAAAGGCGCGATAGTGCGACTGCTCGTCCGGAGGACGGTTCGGCGGCGAGCCGACGATGATGGGGTTGTTCCGATGGTAGACTGCCTTGACCTGCAGCACCGGTTCTTCGCGGCTGGCGCTGGCATAATACCCGGTCCACTCGCCAAAGGGCCCTTCCATCACCTTTTCATTCGGATAGGCGAATCCCTCCAGAGCGATTTCTGCATCGGCGGGGATCGGCAGACCGGTCACGCGCCCCTGGATGAACTTGAGCGGCTCACCCCGCAGACCGCCCGCCCACGCGTACTCACTCAGGGTCGGCGGCACTTCGGTGCAGGAGGCGAGATAGAGCAGGGGATTCAAGCCGGTGACGACGACGAGGGGACACGGCTCACCGCGCGCAAAGTACTTTTCGCGGTGGATACGCCCGTGCTTGCCCGGGGAGATGTAAAAGCCGACGTGGTCCTTGTCATGGACCATGACCCGGTAAGTGCCCAGGTTGATCTGCCCGGTATCCGGATCGCGCGTAATGTCGGCGCTCGCGGTGCCGATATAGCGACCCCCATCGGACTCGTGCCAGCGCGGCGTGGGGAATTTTAATACATCCACCTCTTCCCCCGTTTGGACGTTTTCCAGGATGGGACCTTGTTCCACGCACACCGGCTCAATCGGCTTGAACTGGGTGATGCGCTCGCGCCACATCTTGAGCGCGGTCCACAAGTCCGCGTCTTGCGGCAAGCCAAGTGTCAGGGCAATTCGCTTGAAGGAATGAAAGGGGTTGAGGAGGACGCGATAGCCGGGTTCGTGACCGGGGATGTCGTCGCACAGCACCGCCGCCGAGCCCCGCGTGTGCCCGACCACCTCGCTGATCAATCCAATGTCCTCTTGCCAGGTGGCGTTCTTGACCTTTTTCAGTTCGCCCTGCTGCTCTACCGCGTCAATCCAATCGCGCAGATCGTTGTAATGGAATTCGGGTTTGTGGCTCATCCTCATCTCCTGATTGCTATTTATACAGACCGGCAATAAAGCCGTTCTTGTCCAATTCCTCCACCCAGCGCGGGTCAAAGAAAAGATTCGGGTCCGCGTCTTTGGCTTTTGCGTTTTCGAGCGCGGCCTGGTCCAAGCCCACTTTGATGGCTTCCAATTTGGGGTAGGGCGCCTGCGGCAGGATTTTCACAAAGGCGTTATAGGTCTCTTCGAGCACGGCGTCGTCGGTCGTCTGCGTGTACTTGCCAATGGCGGCTTTGGCTTTTGCCTTGTCCTTCTTTATTACCGAGACCGCCTCGACGTATGCGCTCATGAATTTGCGGACCGTATCCGGGTTGTCTTTGACCCACGATTTACGCGCAATTACCGGGGCTTGATAAAAGGTCAATTCCTGCGCGGAGATATCCACCAGTTCCTTAAAGCCCGCTTGTCGCGCCTTGATCGTCGTCGGCGGCGAAAGGACGCCTGCGTCCACTTGACCGGTCTGCAGGGCGGTCAAAATGTCGGGCACGCCGCCGGTATTCACAAAGCCAACGTCCTTGTCCGGCACGAGGTTGTTCTTGGTCAACAACCAGTGCGCGGCGAAATCCGTGGACGAGCCACGGCGCGTGACCGCTATCACTTTGCCCTTCAAGTCCTGTAGAGTGTTGATGGACGGCTTGGAATACAACGAGAAAAGCAAGCGCTCGCCCCCGGATGCGAGAATCACCAGGTCGGATCCGCCCAGCGCCGAAGTGATCACGACATCTTCCGCGGCTTCGGCGATCTGCACTTCGCCGCTGAGCATGGCGGCGGTCAGCACCGGGCTGGTCGCGATATAATCCATGGTCACGTCTAACCCGTATTTTTTGAACAGCCCCTGCTCGAGCGCAACCCACGTAGGCGACATGGCGACGCTGATCGCCGTGTACGGGACTCGCAGCTTGGTCAGCGTACCCGATCCGGACGTTGTCGGTGCGGTGGTCGCCGCGGCTTTTGTTGGCGCTGCTGTCGGTGCGGTGGTTGCGGCGGACACTGCCGTCGGCGCGGCGGTTGCCACGGGCGTCGGCGTCGGCGTAACCGGCGTGGGCGCGGGGGCGCATGCGACGGCGGCGAGAATCAGGGACAAACATGCTATCGTGAGCACAACAGTTTTCATCGCTCATCTCCTCTGCCGGGCGTGATTATTTGTAAAGCGCGCTGATAAAGCCACTCTTGTCTAGTTCCGTCACCCAACTCGGATCGAAGAACTGATTCGGATCGGCAGTCTTGGCTTTGGCATTGGTCGCGGCGACCTCGTCCAACCCAACCTGGATCGCTTGAGAGGTTGGGATAGGCGCATTCGGTAATATCTTGACAAAGACCCCGTAGGTTTGCTCCAGCACGGTGTCGTCCGTCGTCTTGCTGTATTTGCCGAGGACCTGCTTTGCCATTGCCTTGTCTTTTTTTAGCGCCGCAATCCCTTCGACATACGCCTGCATGAAACGACGGACCACATTGGGGTTGCCTTTGATCCACGACTTGCGGGCCACCACGGCGGACTGATAGAATGGTAAATCCAACGTGGCATAGTCCACTAATTCTTTCATGCCTTGCTGGTCTGCCTGGAAGGTCGTCGGCGGTGAAAGGACGCCGGCATCGATCGCGCCCGACTGCAATCCGGTTAGGATTTGCGGCACGCCGCCCATGCCGAGCAGGGTCACGTCTTGGTCCGGCTTCATTCCGTTGTGCGAAATTAGCCATCGCGCGGCAAAGTCGGTGGCGGAGTTGCGCTGCGTCATGCCGACCTTTTTGCCCTTAAGGTCTTGGACCTTTTCAATTCCGCTTCCGGGTCGGACATAAAGTGAAAAAAGGAGATGATCGGTGCTGGGAGCCAGGATAGTGAGGTCGGCACCTTCTAGCCCTGAGGTGATGATTCCGTCTTCCGCTAACTGCGCGATCTGTACTTCGTTGGCAAGCATGGAGGCCGCGAGCACCTGGCTGGTGGCGACATAGTCGAGTGTAACCTCCAAGCCGTACTTTTTGAATAGCCCTTGCTCGAAGGCGACCCACATCGGCAATTGAGGGACGGCGATTGCCGAATAGGCGACGTGCAACTTGACGACCGGGGCGGTGGTGGGTGCGGCGGTGGGAGCCGTGGTCGCCGGGACAGCTATGGCGGCGGGCGCGGAGGTCGCCACAGGGGGTTGAACGGGCGCGGTCGTAGGCGTGGCCGCAGGGGTTGCGCAAGCAACCAGTGCAACAAACGATAACAGTAACAGCATCGTTACGCGGGAGGCCTGGGTGCGAAATGGCATCGTGTCCTCCTTCCAAAGACACGGGCAATCTTCACACGATTTGCCAACAAGCAGATGTCAGGCGGTGGAGCGAGCGGTCTCGGTGGCGCTCCTTGCCCGTCGCGCCTAATCCTCGGGCTTGAAATCCTCAAAGCCGGGGACCGGCTCGGCGGGCGGGTACACGACGTTCTTCTGAAAGAGCAGGTTGAAAAACAGAAACAGCGGCTTGGCTTTGAAAATCACAAAGCGGGTCTGAGCACTCGGGTCGGCATTAAAGTGCTGGTGGACACACCCATTCTCCACAATACACACATCCCCCGCTTGCCAGTCATACCGCTCGCCGTCGTGGACGTCATAGCCCTTGCCATCCAGGATGTAAAAGACGGCGCTGTTGATGTGCCCATGTTTCTGCCCGTAAGAGCCGGGCGAAATGACGCAAATATGCGTCTCGATGGACTGGGTAACGGTCGCGTGCTGTGGATTAATCACCGCACGCTCAAACAGGGTGGGTCCGCCTTTCCACGGAACGTTCTTGCTCTTAAAGACCCGCGGTTGCTCGAGGAGTTGGCGGTAGACTTCGCCGTACTTGCCCGCGATTTCGCGGACAAAAATGCGTTTCTTTTGCCAGCGTTCCCATTTCTCGTCTTTAGGTTCTTCCGCCAATTTACACCTCCTTTTACAAAAATTCAAAGCAGGGCAAGGTACGACCACCTAATGTATAATGATTATAACTTATTTTCCGCAATAGGAAACTCCCTATTCGGGTAGTTATCCGGGTTTTGCAGTCCCACTCTTTTGGGCAATTGCCAAATATTTCAAACAAACAGACGGGCGATTTCGTCTGCCGCAAAACGAGGCAGCGGTCGGCGGGTGCCCCCGCGGGACAGGCTTAATCCTTCTTCGGGAGGGACAACGCGCCCAATGGCGGTGCATGGAATACTTGCCGATTGGAGACGGTCAATGAGAGACCCGACCAGGTTCTCTGGAGTTGTAAGCAAGAGAGAGCCCGACGCGATCACGCCCAGAGGGTCGAGACCCAACGCGGAACATAGTTCTTGTCCCTCGGGAAGGATAGGGATCGCGGTCTCGTCGACGGCGAGTCCAACCTGTGCCGCCTCGGCCAATTCGAGGAGACCGGTTGCTAGTCCTCCCTCGGTCGGATCATGCATTGCGGTCACCAAGCACGCATCTGCCGCCAGCAGTGCTTCGCGCACGATGCTGATGCCAGGGACGTCCAATAATCCACAAGCGCGCGCGATCAAGTCCGGCGCAACACCGATGGCTCTCAATACCTCTGCCTTTTCCTGCGCGATGAGAGCGGTCCCTTCCAACGGGATCCCTTTGGTCAGGCAGATCAGATCGCCAACTTGGGCACCTCGGGTGGTCACCAACCTGTTTTTCTCCACTTCTCCCAGCATCATTCCCGCGACGATAGGACGCGTCAGATCGTGTGTGATTTCCGTATGCCCCCCAACGAGC
>JBLMXX010000495.1:0-4647 GCA_050257995.1 Acidobacteriota bacterium
TGAATCGTGTCGCCGATTTTCACGGGTCCCTTGAATTTCCACTCCAGGCCCGTAAAGGCGATGACCGTGCCGTCCATGAAACCGAGCATCCACGCCAGGCCGACCGCATACGACAGCCCCAGCATGCCGTGGGCAATACGCTCGCCGAACGGCGTGCTCTTGGCGAACTCTGCGTCCGTGTGCATAGGGTTCGTGTCGCCGGTCAGCCCGGCGAAATTGACCAGGTCGGCTTCGGCGATCGTGCGTCCTTGCGAAACGACCTCTGTTCCCTCAGATAGTTCCTCAAAGTACATACCGCGCGGGCGATAGCCAGCCATCAGACCCCCTGTGATTGCAGATTTGAGATTGCAGATTGCAGACTAAGGGCAGTTGAGGTCTGCAATCTGCAATCTCAAATTTGCAATTTATTTTCTGAACGCTGCTTTGCCGAGATACTCTGCCGCATCTCCCAACTCCTCTTCGATCCGCAGCAGTTCGTTGTACTTTGCCACTCGCTCGCTGCGCGCCGGGGCGCCGGTCTTGATCTGACCCGCATTCGTCGCGACGACCAGGTCCGCGATGGTGGTGTCTTCCGTTTCACCAGACCGGTGCGAGACCACCGCCGTCCAGCCCGCCTTGTGCGCCATTTCGATGGCGCTGAGCGTCTCGCTCAACGTACCGATTTGGTTTAACTTGATCAGGATGGAATTCGCGGCTTGCTCGGCGATCCCTTTTTTCAACCGTTCCACGTTGGTGACAAATAAATCATCGCCGACTAGTTGGATCTTGTTCCCAAGGCGGACGGTCAATTGCTTCCACGTGTCCCAGTCATCCTCCGCCAGGCCGTCCTCGAGAGAGATGATCGGGTAACGGTTGCACAGGTCCGCATAAAAGTCGACCATCTCTGCGCCCGAGAGGACGCGTCCCTCTTTGCGCAGGTTGTATTTGCCGTTGTCGTATAATTCCGATGCTGCAGTATCCAGGCAAAGGTTAACTTGATCACCGGCTTTGTAGCCGGCTTTCTCGATCGCCTCCAGGATAACCTGGATCGCTTCGGCATTGGACTTGAGGGCAGGCGCAAAACCGCCTTCGTCGCCGACGTTCGTGCTATAACCCTTGTCCTTGAGGACCTTTTTGAGGGAGTGATAAATCTCAGCGCTCCAGCGCAGTGCCTCGGCAAAGCTCGGCGCGCCCGTGGGCGCGACCATGAATTCCTGAATATCCGTGGACTGCCAGTTGGTATGTGTGCCGCCGTTCAAAATATTCATCATCGGCACCGGCAGGACGCGGGCATGTACTCCGCCCAGATAGCGGTAAAGCGGCAATCCCTGGGAAGCCGCCGCGGCGTGCGCCACCGCCAGGCTGACCCCCAAAATCGCGTTCGCGCCAAGGTTGGACTTGGTCGGCGTCCCATCCAGCCCGATGAGGAGCGCGTCAATCGCCTCCTGATCACGGACGTCCCAGCCGAGCAGTTCCTCGGCAATGGTCGTATTTACATTCTGTACGGCTTTTAGAACACCTTTCCCGCCAAAACGATTCTTGTCCCCGTCGCGCAGTTCCAGCGCCTCGTGCACGCCCGTCGAGGCGCCGCTGGGGACCGCCGCCCGACCGAGCGCGCCATCCTCCAACTCTACTTCCACTTCCACCGTGGGGTTGCCACGCGAATCCAGGATTTCACGTGCATGGATGTCTTCGATGATGGGCATTCCAAATCTCCTTCGATTGAAATTTGCTGATCAATACTCCGACCACCGGTACAGTGGGTGCAATTCTGCCCATCCGCCGTGCGAATGATCGAGTACCCAGCGCCCCTCCATCCAGACATGCGCTCCAACTGCCGGCAGGGGACCGCTCAGGGGATCCGGGTTCTGAGAGCAGGCCGACCTCGCCCGCGGATTGATAATCAGTCGTTCGCCATGGCAGATCACTTCGACGTGCAAAGTCCCTCCCAAACTCGCCCGATTCGCCGCGGTCAGGTATTGCTCGAAAGGCGGGTCTGGAGCAAGCCCCATGATCAGGTCGCCGTCGAACGGATTGCTGATGATATTTCGGACAACCCCGCTGACCCGAATGCAGGGTGAAAGCACTTCGAGCCGGTCGGGAGAATATACAATGGCATCCTGGTCCGCCGGATCACACTGCGCTGGCTGCGGGCTCACCGAGCCGCGGGCAACCCTAACCGTAGTGCAAGCCGGCAGCGCGACCAGTACAAAGACAAGTACGATGAACTTCATGGGTGCAATGGCGGGACGGACCTGCGCGGTCTCGAACTTTGCATCAATTACGTCCAAATGCCGGAGATGCGCTCACCGCATTTGTGACAACTGCCGCGACCGGTCAATTTGTCTTGTGCGATGTGATAACCGTACCTTTCGATCAAGAGCGTGTTGCACTTGGGGCAGTAGGTATTTTCATAGGGACCCACGCGCCCGGGCAGATTGCCGGCGTACACGTAATGCAACCCTGCTTCCAATCCGATCTCGGCCGCGCGGATGAGCGTGCTCGCCGTCGTATTGTCGTGATCGGTCATGTTATAATCCTGGTGGTACGCCGTCACGTGCCACGGGATGTCCGGCGAGACCGATCGAATGTACTGCGCCGCGTCCATCAACTCTTGAGTGGAATCGTTGAAACCGGGAACTATCAGGGTCACAACCTCGGTCCAAAAGCCCATCGTGTGAACGCGCTGGATCGAATCGAGGACGTTCTGCAGCACGCCGCCTAACTGGCGATAGTTCCGGTCATTCATCGACTTGAGGTCGATCTTGTACCCCTCGACGTAGGGGCGAATATATTCCAGGACCTCGGGCGTCGTGTTCCCGTTCGAAATAAACACGCAGCGCAGCCCATTCTGGCGCGCCACCTTGAACACCTCGACCGCCCATTCGCTCGTAATCAACGGTTCATTGTAAGAACTGCCGACGAGTTGCGCCCCGTAACGCTTTCCCAGCGTCACCATCTGTTGCGGAGAGACCAGGCTCGGTTCGATGCCTGCATGCGGGTCACGCAGCGTCTGCGAGGTCAGCCAGTTTTGACAATTCTTCACCAGGTAAAGGCTGGCGAGGTAATTATGCTCCTCGTCGACTTGCATATTGTAAACATCGCCGTCGTAATCCTCGGTCGTGATTTCGCGCACAGGCACCAAATAATAATCCTCTGTCTCTCGCAAATGACGCCGAATGGCATTCTCTGCATACCAGACGACAGTGAATTGCCGGTCGGATTGCTTGACCGGTCGCCCTTCGATCCTTTTATCTGTCGGCAGAGAATTTTCGTACAAGGAAGGTAAATGCCCCAGCCGGAGTGCGAGGAAAGCAACCCCGTAAGCGAGGTCTAGCGAGGTCGTCGTGACGCTGATTTTGCCATTCGGATAACGGTGCCCATCGCCCGCGACATATGCTTGCAGGAAACTCTCGACAACATTTCGCGGTGCATTTAACAGTTGGGGCGGCACGCGCTTGCCGTCCGCCTTGGTCCCGCAGAGCGCCTGGAACAGCACGGCGAGTGAGGACTTGCTTGTTGCGACGGCGCGTGTGGTCTCGCGCTCGACTAGGTGCGTCTCCACGCCGAATATCTCGCGAACGAGTTGCCGCGTTTCCTCTGCCAATTCCGCCTCGCCTGGACCGAAGGAAAAGTTCAATGCGAAACTGTTCGGTCTCGATCTGTCCTTGACGATGCTTCCCTCGGCGCAATAGTAGCCGCACAGTCGCGCCAGGGACTCTGTAAAGGCAAGGTAAGCCGGGATTCCGGGTCGCTTTTCCTTATAAAAGCGCACCGTCTCCTCTTCCGGGGTCTCGAGCGTGATCCCTTTCACGCGCTCTTCGACCCACAAGCCGCGCCGGACTCGAGAGCGAACGTGCCGGATGTAATCGGCGCGCTTTCCAAGCCGGTCGCCCAATTCGCGCGATGTAACCCCGGCAGCGCTCGCGTTCATAATGTCCTGAATGTCTTCTTCGCTGAATTTATGCGGCACTTGGTAGGTGGCTTGAAATGGCAACAGGGTCGTGTGGACGTCAACACTGGCAGCTTCTGAAAAGGCATACTGCTTGGGAATCGCGAGGTAATGCGCGGTCGTTAGTTCGTGTGCCTCGACGACCGTCAATCCCGGCTCCTCTGGATCAAGCGTGGCGTATATGCGATGCTCCGGAGTGCATCTCAGCGCGGGCAGATAGAATGGTCGCACAACCATCATCTTGCCGACATAATGATGCTTAAAGACTCCGCGTACCTCTCGCCAAGCCCCGCTGCCACTGATGGCCCGCAGGTCGATAGGATAAGAGATATCTCCGTCTGCTGTATTGCGGACCGTTTCCCCCGAAGCGTAAAGCCGGGCAAGCGGTAGCACTCCCTTGGACGTTACGACGCGGGTATCACCCGTAAAGCAGTACCCGCAGTGGAAGTCGCATCCAAGCATCCCGAACGTCAGCGTGTTCGAACCGGGGAGAATGTGAAAGAAGGGTTTCTTTTCCGTGGGGTCGCATTGGAGCGCCGCCACATAGCCGTGCGGCACGTACAATTTCCCGCCGCGATTGTAGCGTACCTGGCAAATGCCGCGCCCGCCATCGGGAATCATGCAGCGGTGACCGCACGCATAACAGCGCACGCGATCGCGGTCCAGTTTTTCATACAGTTCGCCTTCACGTACCAGGTGGTCCAACACCTGGGCGA
>JBLMXX010000496.1:0-6936 GCA_050257995.1 Acidobacteriota bacterium
AATCCGCGATCGTGGAACTCGCCAGGCCCAGTGCGACGGCGAGGGTCAAGCCGACCACCCCGAGCGCGAGCCCGCGGGTGAAATCCTGGACGACCGGACGATGCTCGATGCTGCTGTATGAGGCGGCGACGAGCAGGGTGAGGAGTGGGGGGAGGCTGAGCGCCGCCAACGCCAGAATCGCGCCCAGCCAGCCAAAGGTGAGATAGCCGAGACTGACGCTCCACAACCCGTTGGGTCCCGGGCTGAGATTGCCGACGGCGATGGCGGTTACGAAATCAGCCGGCTGCGCCCACCCCAATCCCAGCAAGTCTTCCTTTAGAAAGGGGAGATTGCCAAGTCCGCCTGTTGAGAGGAGTGATGCTTTGAAAAATATCCAGAAAAAAAGCAGAGGATTCATCGAACGCCCCGGTCTGCCGGACGTCCGGACCCGGCGGCGGGGATGAGGGCGAACAGGACGGCGGCGGCGATGCCGGCGAGCAAAAGTATGACCACGGGGGACACACGACCGACCGCCAGGAGGAGGGCAGCCCCTAACAGGATAAAGAGATGCGCG
The DNA here is from genome assembly GCA_050257995.1 of Acidobacteriota bacterium. Taxonomy (GTDB): domain Bacteria; phylum Chloroflexota; class Anaerolineae; order UBA4142; family UBA4142; genus JBLMXX01. Next base: position 554 of record JBLMXX010000496.1, read on the forward strand.
CCCAGCCGCACGCGCCCTTCGCGGCGGGCGCCGGCGAAGACGGGTTGTGCCATCTGCGCGCTCATCGCCAGGGAGAGCCCAATGGTCGCGGGCAGGATGCCTTTCATGATCGCCTGGACCAGGGGCTGGCTGCGGAGGATCGCAAAGCCCGCCGTCATCACGACGGTGACCGCGGCGCTGGGCACGAGCAGACCGGCAACCGCGGCGACCACACCGGGCCAGCCGCGCAGGCGGTAGCCGATCATCACCGTCAGTTTCAGCAGGTTGATGCCGGGGGCGATCTGGGCGAGCGCCCAGGTGCGCAAGAACTCGTGCTCGTCCAACCAGCCGCGCTGGAGGCACACCTGGTGAATCAGGTAAAAGGTGGAGGACCCACCCCCAAACGATTGAATGCCGAGGACCAGCATCGTCGTGAGAATTTCACCCAGAGCGGGGCGCGTTCTAACGGCAGTCTCCAATGAATGGCTCCTTGAGGATTACGAGGTATTGGCGAGGATTATAGCACGCGAATCGCGTAAGGAAGAAATTTCAATCGGCGCGGAGAATCATTCTCCGCGCCGACTTTATTGCTGCCATCCACTGCGTCTCGGCGTGAATGGCCGGGTCGAGCGTGGTGCGGTTAATTCGTCGGCACGCAGCCAGGCAACTTGAAACTGGCAATGCGCGTTTGCCAGCCGTTTGTGGCGGACAACTGTCCAGCGAGGGTATAGTACTCGTTGACGTACCAGAACGTGCAGTCGTCGGCGGGGTCGATGTTCATCGAAGTATAGTCACCCCAGCGTGAATTCGTCGTCCTCTGCACGCCCGTGCCATTGATGATAGTGGCCTCGCCGAGCGTCATCTGGCCCAGCGGGTCGCCACTCAGCCGGCCCGTGTAGCGAATGCCCGGAAAGACATTCGTCCCGTTGACCACACTGTAGCCGAGCGCCATGTCGCCATTCCGGTCCATGGCCACACTCCCCATCCAGCGGTGCACGCCATCAGCCGGCGCATACGTACCCTGCTGGTAGAGCGAGTAATTTCCACCGGCATCCCGGCGGATCTCGTACCACCGCACGCCCGCGACCCCGGGCATTGCCTCGACCGATTGGTTCGTCACGAATGACTCATAGCTCTTGAAATTGCGATAGGCGAGTCGCCAGGTCGGTCGCTGGCGGTAGGAGAGGATGTCAAGGTACTGCCTCGGATCGACGATGCCGGGCTGCGGGAGGCAGTCGCGAGATGTCGGGGCGCAGGGGAAGATCGAGTCGAAAGCGGCGACCGGGAGCTGGGCTTTTAGCACGATCGACGCGGTAGCGGTCGAGTTCCATTTGACAAACAGGTCCCAGATGTTCAGAGCATCGAACGTCGCGCCATAGGGACCTCCATCATCCTGCGTACCGACGAGCGTAATGGCCGTGTCGGTCTTTGGCTTTTGCTTGCCGTCAATATCCGCGGGCAGCAGCCCGTCGCCGACCAGCGGCAGCATGCCGGGCAAATTCCCGTCGAGGAAAAAGCTGGCGACGCGGGCATCCGGCTGGCCGTTCACCATTTTGTTCTTTTCCAGTGCATAGACGCCGATGCCGTACTCGTCCGTCGGCCCGAACTCGCGGGTGGTGATGACGTACGCGTCCGTCCACACGCCGTACTTTGGATAGTCGGGAAAGTTCAAGCCGGTGCTAAAGGCGTAACGGTAATAGGCGCCGGTGGGGTCGCCGGTCTGGGAGACCGCGACGCAGTCAAAATACTCCGGACCGCGGGTGGTGAACTGGGTGAGCAGCCAGCGATCCATGAACTGGTCGTACAGTACGATCGGGTCGCCCGACGGATCGGTGCAGTCGGGGACCGCAAAGTTCGCCCAGAGCGTTCCGGTGTCGACCGGTCCAAGGAGCAATTTACCGGTCTTGTCGAAGACGCCGAACGTGAGGTTGACCATCTCGACATAGTGGTTGGGACCGACATCGCCATTGGGGTCAGGCGGGTTGACGCGGAACCCAAAGATGTTAAAGTTATCCTGATTGCTCAACCCTTCGAAATTCACCAGGGGACCGGAGAGGGTGTTTGTGCTGGGAGCAAGCTTGGCGCCCTGGAGCGCGGCATCGCCGGAGAACCCCTTGTCCTTTGTGGCGGGACCGCGGTCCGGCCGGATTTCCTTGTCAGGGCCGGAGGACGTTGTCTTGTGACCGGCTTGTTTGGCGAGATCGCGCAGAGCGGGCGAGACGTCAAAGGCTTTCGGCGTCGAGAATTTGGGAGAGGGCGGCGCAAAATTCGGCGCTGCGCTCACGGATGCCGCCGCGGCGGCGCTGAGGAGCAAGCCGAGTACTATGAGCACGAGAAGAACGCGGACGGGTTTCATAGCAATCTCCTTGTTGGTTGTGTAATCATCCTGGGGGTATTGATGCGGGCTGCATTGGCACGTTATCTGATAGGCATTCCCTCCTTGCCCACTTTTGTTCGGTAAATAAAAAACTGTGACGATTGTCACAGCCGCAAACGCACGCGCAAACAACACACCCTTGGGAAAGGATGTGACCCGGTAATGAGAACGGATCGCATGGAGACCCGGCTCTGCACGACATCGTGTTTTCTCCGTGAGTCGTCGCGCCATGCATTTGGATAACGGTGCCGGTCCACTCTCAACCGGCGTAACTGATTATAAAGCGGGAACGCGCGGCTGTCAAGTAATTAGTCAATTGGTCGATTGGGTGATTAGGTGATTGGGTGATTGGGTGATTTGGAAAAGATGATATTTTCAATTATAGTGGGGAAAAGACTGCGCGCCGTCGAGGAGGTATCGTGAAAGAACTGCTGGCAAAATGCCCCGTCGTCATCGAAATCCCCGTCGCCTGGGGCGAGATGGATGCCTTTCAGCACGTCAACAACATAGTCTATTTCCGCTACTTTGAAAGCGCCCGGATCGCCTATTTCGAGCGACTGGATTACATCGGGTTGATGGACCAGACCGGTATCGGTCCGATCCTTGCTTCTGCCCAGTGCAAGTTCAAAATCCCGCTTACTTATCCCGATACCGTCTTCGTGGGAACGCGCATTACGAAAATAGAGACCGACCGTTTCACGATGGAATATTACGTGTTCAGCCACAAAGCCGACCAACTCGCCGCGCGGGGAGAGGGCGTGGTCGTCTCTTTCAATTACCGCGAGAATAAAAAAGCGCCCCTGCCGGATATTTTGATCGAGCGGATCCGGGCGTTGGAAGGGTATTAAAGAAACATAAGAGGAAGCACCACTGCATAGAGGCGATTTTTAGCAAAAAAATACACCTGGCGGGGTGAGATTATAGTCCTACTTGCTATCTCTACTCCGGCGGCTTATAATAGACCGCAGGAGGTAAGAAATATGAACGTAGCAAGGATCCTGGCGGTTTGCTTCGCCGCCCTCGCCGCGCTCGGCATTGCGGGCATCGCCCTCGCCGGGCCGGAGTTAGGTGTTATGGGGCTGGAAGTAGCCGCTGTCGCCACTCCTTCTAGCACACCGTCAATCGACGGGGGACTCTTACCGACAACGGCGACGGTTACGCCAACGACGACGATTACTCCGACGGCGACGGTTACTCCAACGGCGACGGTTACTCCAACCGGGACCGTGACGATGACCCGCGGCGCCAATCCAAAGATCGTGGATGCGATTGCCAAGTTCTTTGGCGTTCCGATCTCGGAAGTGCTCACAATCCGCAACGAGATGGGCTGGGGCGGCGTGGCCAAAGTCTTTGGCCTTGCCAAGGTGAGCGGCAAGTCGGTCGACGACATACTTGCCCTGCGGGAGACCGAGGGCTGGGGGCAGGTCGCCCGTGCGCTCGGTATCAAACCGGGTCACTGGGGCGGTAGCATGGGCCAGATCATGAGTGGGAAGGCGGCAGCGTCTTCACCCAGCGAGACCCCGCCGGCGTCTTCTGCCGATTCTGCCAATACCGAAAACTCCCCTCCGGGTCCGGGCAAGGGTAACGGAAACGGGAAAGGCGGGAACGGGAATGGGAATGGGCACAGTAACGGAAACGGAAACGGCAAGGGCAAAGGCAAATAAGCCCGACTGCACGTAGATGTGAATGTCTCTCATCATCAAGGCGACGTGTAACTCTCACAACTGAATAGCTTGGAGAAACACCGCGGAGGCGCCCTTCGCGGTGTTTTCCATACACTCTCTTTTCGGGGTATAATGACCTAGACTTCCGAAATCTTGCGAAGCACTCCCGTAGCTCGACACCTGCCCTCCCACTCCGCTGCGCTGCGGGGACTATAGTGGCGGGCGGTGCCAGGGAGATCCCTGAAGAACAGCTGAAGGGAGCAGCGGAGTGGGGCAAGACTTTGGAAGTCTGTTGCCGTAAAAAGTCCGGGTGTATCAAAATGCGGATTGATATGCACATCCATTATATGACGCCATCGTGGGCGGAGGACCGGGAGTGGCTCGCGCGCGAGCCGTACTGGGAATTCCTCACCCGCCCCGATTCCGGCAAATCGGTGCAGGGGTGGGCAACCGCCGAGCGGATGATCGCGGATATGGATGCCGCCGGGATTGACAAGGTAGTGCTGCAAGGCGAGTATTTCTTTGCGCACGAATCGGCGGTGCGCCGAAATAACCAGGTCATCGACCTCCTCGCGCGGTGGCCCGATCGCGTTCTGGCATTCGCCGCGATCCAGCCCAAGGCAGGTTCCGCCGCCCTGGACGAGCTCAAGCGCTGTCTCGACCACGGGATGCGCGGGGTGGGGGAGAGCGGCGCCTATGCTCAGGGCTATACGCTGGACAATCCGGATTTCCTGAGGATGGCGGAAAAATGCATTGAATATGGAATTCCGCTGCTCCTGCACGCGAACGAAGAGGTGGGGCGCTTTTATCGCGGCAAGGCGACGACGCCGTTAGCGCATTATTATCAACTGGCATCGCGTTATCCCGAATTGAAATTGGTGCTCGCTCACTGGGGCGGCGGTCTGTTCTTTTACGAGATCATGCCGGAGGTGCGGAAAACCCTGCGCAACGTGTGGTACGATACGGCGGCTTCACCCCTCCTTTATCCTACGGGGACCATATTCAGAATCGCCTTGCAGTGCCTTGACGCTCACAAGGTTCTGTACGCTTCGGACTATCCGCTCCTGGTCTACCCTCGCCAACAACGTGAGCCGGATTTCCGGCCGTTCCTTAGCGAGATCGAGCTGTTGGGGCTGGACGCGCAGGTCTTGTCAAACGTGATGGGGGGCAATGCTGGGCGGCTCCTCGGGCTCCTTCCGGCGGACGAGCCGATCGCGGGAGAAGCGACCCGTCCGGCGAAACCGCAGCCGCTTCGGGATGCCGCCGGCGGCGGGATTACGGATAGCCTGTCTGTGAGTTGGGTGGCGCACGCATTTCCCGCCACGCGGGAGATTTTCGAGCGTTACCATATCCCATGGCAGGATTCGCCGCTCCCCTTCTGGGAGCCAATCGCCCAATCGGCGTGCGCCCGCGGGCTGGGTCCGGATGAGCGGCGGCGGCTGCTCGCAGAATTGAACGAGGCCACGCGGGTAAGAAAGTAACGATTGAAATCGTTACTACGTGGTCTTTCTCGTAGTGACGAATTCATTCGTCGGAATAACGATTGAAATCGTTACTACCCGTAGTGACGAATTTATTCGTCAAGGCAACGATTGATATTGTTAATACGTGGCGCTTACTCGTAGTGGGGAATCGATTCGTCAAAGTATTACAATGGTGGATTGAAGGACATGCAAGTAACTGAACTCGTGCGTCTCTTTTGCAGTCATTACCCTCAGGCCAATTTTCCGTCCAAGTTTTGGGCATTCCTGGACGAACAGGAGCAACTCGGACATCCCATCCGGCGCGTGACGACGGGACAACCCCTGCTCGCGTTCCTCGAGGGACTGGGTGTCCCCTGTGAGCTTTGTTCCGGTGTGCTCGACGAGGACTCGCGGTGGCTAATCAAGCCAAGCTTCCCGGAACTGATGGCGTGCTCGCCCGCCGAACTGGACACCTATTTTGCAGACACCTTTGGGCCGGTTTTCGCCTTGCAGGAAACCGTCCTGGATAGCGAGATGCTGACGGGTTTTAACCGGCACGGCCGGGAACACCTTCGCAGCGTGACGCAGACCATGCTGTCGCTCTTGCGCGAGGTCAACGCGCACGCCGAGCCGCCCGAGCCGGTCGACGCGCGGACGGAAAAGCAAGCCGTGATCGCGGGCTATTTGCACGACATCGGCAACCTGATGTCCCGCAAAGAGCACGGCATGTATGGGATCTACCTGGTAGCGCAGCTCTTTCGGGACGTCGATCGCGATGACGAGACCCTGGCGAGTTTCCTGCAGGTCCTGGAAGCCGTGTTGTTTCACGAAGTCGAATTCGGGTCGCAGATGCAATCGCTCGAAGAGTTGTCTCCCGTGACGCTCAGCCTGATCGTCGCG
>JBLMXX010000497.1:0-6724 GCA_050257995.1 Acidobacteriota bacterium
GGCGTCCAATGCGATTCGCATCTTTAATCCCGGTGAGCCAAAGTTTTCACTCGCCGTACGCGGCCAATCCCAGCATTCCCGGTCCAAAGTGGACGCCGAGCCCGGGACCGAAATCGGTCACATAGACGTGACCCGTGTATCCGAGCTCAGCGGGCACGCGCTCTTTCAACGGCTCGGCGCGGTCCAGTGCATTGCCATGGACGACGGTCACGCCCTTGATCTTTTTTCCATTCATCGCGGCCTTGGTCAGCTCGATGACTTTGTCAATCGCCGCTTTTTGTGTGCGCTCGGGTGAAATGACTTTGGGCACGCCGTCGACCACGCCGACCACCGGCTTGATCTTGATTTCCGATCCCGTCACCTGCTCGCGGCCAAAGGTGCGCCCACTCGCTTCGAGGTGCTCGATCTCGGTCACCGTAAAATAGAGGCAGGAGTTCGCTTTGACCTTGTCGATCGCCGCCAGCGCGGCGTCTATTCCACCGCCGGCGTCCAGCACCCGCTGTGCCTCCTCGATCATATAGCCCATCAACATGGTCGTGGAACCGGAGTCAATGACGTGGATTTCGGCGCCGCTCACCATGCCCTTGGCAATGCTCGCGCTGTTTACGGTGCCGGAGGACTTGGCCGTGACGTGAATCGAAATGATGTGCTGGGCACCGTCGTGAATCAGCGCATTGTACGCCTCGACAAAATCCTGGGGCGAGGGCTGGGAAGTGGTTGGCATCGCGCCGCCTTCGGCTTTGATCTTGAGGAGGCGGGAGTAAAACTCCTCGACGGGCATTTCGGAGTAATCCTTGTAGCTCTTGTCGCCGAAGATGACGTACACTGGCACAATCGTTACGGCATATTGCTCCCTGAATGCCGCAGGCATATTGGCCGTCGAATCGGTCACGTACCGAACCTCTTTCATGATGCCTCCTAGATAAAATTGACGCCGTGTTGCCTATTAGAACCCGACCGTCCCGGCATGGATGCGCGTCGTGCCGTGCCTTACGGTGTTATACCCTATGCCATTATCCTGCCGCAAGGTTATTGATTGCGGGAGGTCGCCGCAGGTAAGGAGTAAGCAATGGGGAACGAGACTCGTGTCGTCGTGACCGGAATGGGAGCTATATCACCGGTCGGCAGCAATGTTACCACAACTTTTGAGAATTTGAAAGCGGGTCATTCGGGCATTGCTCGTATGACGGCGTTTGATCCCTCCAACCTTGCGACGCAATTCGGAGGGGAGGTCAAGGGTTACGATCCAAAGGAGCATTTTGACGTCAAGGAAGCCCGGCGGCTGGAACGTTTCGTCCAATTTGCCGTCGTCGCGGCCCGCGAGGCCGTGGCGGATGCTCACCTCGAAATCACCGCGGAGAACTGCGAGAATATTGCCGTCGTGATCGGGAGCGGCATCGGCGGGGCGCTGAACGCGGCTGAACAGGTCAAGGTGCTCGAGACCCGCGGCCCCCGCCGGGTTAGCCCGTTCTTTATCCCCATGATTCTGGTCGATACGGCGCCCGCCCAAGTTGCAATCGAATTCGGCATCAAGGGTCCCAATATGGCCGTCGTCTCGGCGTGCGCCACCGGCGGCAACGCCTCGGGGGAAGCGGCGGAGATGATCAAGCGCGGCGATGTCGACGTGGTACTCTGCGGCGGGACGGAGGCGTGCCTCCACCCGGTGGCGTTTGCGGGGTTTAATGTGATGGGGGCGCTTTCGACCCGCAACGACGATCCGGCGACGGCTTGCCGCCCCTTCGACGCGACCCGCGACGGGTTTGTGATGGGCGAGGGCGCGGGCGTGCTCGTGCTCGAGAACCTGGAGCATGCGCGGGCGCGCGGCGCTCACATTTACGGGGAATTCATTGGATACGGCACCAGCGCGGATGCCATTCACGTGGCGGCACCGGATGCCGAAGGCGAAGGCATTGGGCGCGCGATGCAGTGGGCGCTCAGGCGCGCCCGGATCGCCCCGCACCAGGTCAACTATATCAACGCGCACGGCACCGGGACACGCTTGAACGATACCATCGAGACGAATGCCATAAAGCAGGTTTTCGGCGAGAGTGCATATAATATACCGGTCAGTTCGACCAAATCCATGATCGGTCACGCCCTCGGGGCGGCCGGCGCGCTGGAAGCCATTTTCTGTCTCAAAGCCCTGCAGGAGCAAATCTTGCCTCCGACGATCAACTATGGCACGCCGGATCCGACCTGCGATCTGGACTATGTTCCAAACACGTCGCGCCCGGCCAAGGTCCACATCGCGATGTCGAACTCGATCGGACTGGGCGGGCACAATGCCTCGGTGATATTTCAGAGGTACGAGTTGTGAAGCGTGAAACGTAATACGTAGATCCATAATGGAGTTATCATGACGCGTTACGCGCACATCATAGGTTGGGGCAAATACGTTCCTCCCAAGATCGTGACGAACGAAGAACTCTCCAAAACGGTCGACACCTCCGATAGCTGGATTCGCGAGCGCTCGGGCATCGGCGCGCGTCACATCGCCTCCAGCAAAGAGTCGACGGCGCTCATGGCGGTCCACGCTGCACGCGAGGCGATCGAGGCGGCGGACGTCAATCCCAACGAGATCGACCTTGTGATCGTCGCCACCGCCACGCCGGAATATCCGTTTCCGGCCACTGCCTGCCTGGTCCAGGATGCCCTGGGCGCGGAACACGCGGGCGCGTACGACCTGGAAGCCGGATGCTCGGGATTTGTTTACGCGCTAACGAATGCGGCAGGGATGATTCGCAGCGGGTTGTACAATACCATCCTCGTCGTCGGCTCCGAAACCCTCTCCCGTATTGTGGATTGGAACGACCGCGCGACCTGCGTCCTGTTCGGCGACGGGGCGGGCGCCGTGGTAATCCGCGGCAGCGACGAGCCGGGGGGCATCATGGCATCGGTGCTGGGCTCGGACGGCTCCGGCGGCGAGTTGTTGATCGTGCCGGGCGGCGGGTCGCACAACCCGACGGGACCGGAGACCATCACCTCGGGGATGCACTATATCAAGATGAGCGGGCGGGAGGTTTATCGCTTTGCGACGCGCATCATGGCGCAGGCCGCGCGCCAGGTGGCGGAGAAAGCCGGCTGGGCGATCGACAAAGTGGACCTGTTCATCCCGCACCAGGCGAACCTGCGCATCATCGACAGCGCGGCCAAGAGCCTGAAAATCCCCCCCGAGAAGGTGTTCGTCAACCTGGAATCCTACGGCAATACCTCCGCCGCTTCCATCCCCATCGCCCTCTGCGAAGCAGTTGACAAAGGCAGGGTCAAAGCCGGCGACCGCCTGTTGATGGTGGGATTCGGCGCGGGGCTCACCTGGGCAGCATGTGCCCTGCAGTGGAGCGCGCCCAGGCCGGGTGTGCCGCCCGTCCAGCGCGCGGTCGTCAGCCGCCTGCGCTACAACTGGTTCGGCATCCGCTCCATTCTCGCGCGCATCCTGCGCCACGTGGATGCGGCTACCAGCAAGTTGCTCGAGGTCCTGGAGCGCCGTCCTCCGGGAGAATAAGACGCAGATTCAACGGAGTCTAGTAAGCCAACTGCAAAGTCCATAGGCATAAGACTAATTGAGGAGGGGCTGTCCAAAAAGATGATTTGGACAGCCCCTCATTTAAAGTATTGCATGTAATCGAGCTGAAAAGGTTCAAGAATTAGCAGGGGCAGTTCAAAAATTTGCAGGTTTAAGCAACCGGCAGGTCTTTTTGGACAGCCCCTTTTGTTGAGTTTAGGTAATCAGTTCCGGCGGCAAGAAATCAAGGCGATTGGCGTAAGCTAGCTTAACTTCCTCCGCCTCGAAATCTATCCGCGTGATGCCGGTGTTGTTCATATCGAACCAGCAGTTCTCCCCTTCTATCTTGAAAATCAGCCGCAGTAACATGTTATAGAATTCGCCGTGGCTGACCACCGCGACGCGGTCCTGCGTCGAGCCGTGTCGTTTCAACAGGTCGTGGAAAAAGCGCTGGACGCGCAAGAGTCCCTGTTCTCGACTTTCGCGTGGACGATTCCACCATCCGTCCCGAGCGCTGCCGGGTGCCAGCACCAACCCTGGATAGTGCTCCTCAAAGAATGCCCGGTCGCTCCCCGGCTGTCCGACCGGCTCTCCTGTCTGCTCGTCGTCCAGATAGATCCCGCCAAACTCGTGCAAGTCTTCCCAGGCGACCAACGGCAGACCCAGTTCGCGGGCAATCTTGGTGCCCGTCATGACTGCCCTCAGCATAAGGCTGGAGTACAGATGGGTGATGCCAAATCCCGCCGCGTTGTAATAATCGCGCCTGGGCGCCTGAGAGGAGGACCCATTTGCGACCGGGGTCTTTGGCGACCGGGCTAGGAAACGGGCGAGAAGGTGCGCCTGCCGTAAACCGATTTCTGTCAATTCGGGATCGTGACTGCGCCCGTTGCTCGAGCCGGTCGTATCCCACAGGAGGTTGTTGCTGGATTGAGCGTGCCGGATGAAATAGAACTGCATCGTGTTTGTTCTCACCAGGGCAAGTTGATACCACGATTCAAACCACGCTAGAATATTTCAGAATTGCTTTTTTGGCAAGTCGCCGATCCAAACAAAACACCCGCCGGTATTTTACTTCGGCGGGTGCCTGGAGCATCATCTGCTCGAATCTCACCTCACGCGTCTTGTATAATCAGGCAGGATGAGGGGCGTCATCAAGTTTCCATTCAGGCCGGCTTGCGCGCGTTCGTGGTTCCACCGCTCGACGTGGCTGAGTGTCAGCGTCGCACCGTCGACGTACTGCCTCGCCCGCTCGGCGGCGGCGCGCCCGGCGCGCCGTCCAAAGACACAGATGTCGAGCAAGCTGTTTCCCATCAAGCGATTGCGTCCGTGTATGCCGCCCGCTGCTTCGCCCGCCACAAACAAGCTCGGCACGTTCGTCAGGCCGTGGGGATCGATCTTGATCCCGCCGTTCTGATAATGCAGGGTTGGGTAGACCAGGATGGGCTCTTTGATCATGTCGATCCCAAAGCGCTTGTACTGCCGCACCATCGCCGGCAGTTCCTTGGCAATCGTGCCCGCGCCGTTGATGACGTCGATCATGGGCGAATCCAGCCACACGCCGAGCTGCCCGGTCGGTGTCCGGGCGCCCCGGCCGCGTTCCTGGCACTCGCGGATAAAAGCCGCGGATTCGACGTCGCGCGTTTCGAGCGGGTAGACGAACTGCTCGCCCTCCACGTTGCACACCTGCGCGCCCAATCCCCGCACCTTTTCGGTCACAAGCTGTCCCAGGATCTGTTCGGGAAATGCCGCGCCCGTCGGATGGTACTGCATGGTGTCGATAAAAGCCAGTTTCGCCCCGGCACGATATGCGAGCACCAGCCCGTCGGCGGTGGCGCCGTAATGGTTCGTCGTCGGGAAACCCTGATAATGGAGCCGCCCGCCGCCGCCGGTCGTTAGGATCGTCGCCTTGGCCGCGACGACCAGGTGCTCGTAGGTTTCCAGGTTACGCAAGATGGCGCCGCCGCACTCGCCGCGCGTGTTGACGAGCAGTTCGATCGCCGGCGCGAACTCGATTACGCGGATCTGTTCCCGGTTCCGTACCTCGTCGCGCAGGACGCGCATGATTTCCGCACCGGAATAGTCGCGCGCAAAGTGCATCCGCTTACGCGAAGTGCCGCCTCCGTGAATCGTCACCATCTTGCCTTCCGGCTTTTTTTCGAACATCACGCCAAGCCGTTCCAGCCACTCGATCACGAGCGGGGCATCCAGCGCGAGCGCTTCGACCAGGTCGGGATCGTTCACGAATCCCCCGCCGCCGATGACGTCGAGATAATGCTGGGCAGGGGAATCGTCCTGCTTGTCCGCGGCCTGGATCCCGCCCTGCGCCATCATGGTGTTTGCATCCCCAAACCGCAGTTTCGTCGCGAGCACCACCTTGGCGCCGTTCTCTTGTGCCAGCAGAGCGGCGCTCGCTCCGGCACCGCCGCCGCCGATGACGAGCACATCGGTGTGGATATCCACCTGGCTCAAATCGAGCGCGTGTGGCTCTATCAGCGGATATCCTTCCAGAACATCCGCGAGTTCGTTGGGAGTCCGATTGCCCCGGTTCGGCCCGACCCGGAGCGGACGCATCGCCGCCTCGATGTAATCCGGATGGAATTTTCTCAAAATGACCTGCCGTTCCTCCGGAGCCAGGCTGGGAAAGCGCTCGCTCAATCTCCGTTGGCGGCTCGCTTCGACTCTCTGAATGGACTCGCGCATCTCCGCTGTGTACATTTCACCCCTCGACATTTGACTGAAACGCTGCCCGCTAATCTAGGCGACGATCGGTTCTCGATTGACGATGACCTCGCATTCGGCGCGGTGGAGGATTTCCGACTCTGCCGATTCTACCCGATCCATGTCGTGCGGCACGTTGGGATTGATGCGAATACCCAGCACGATCCGCTCCGCCCTTTCCTGCTTCGCCAATTCCAGGATGGCATCGGCGGGACGCCGGTGTCGGAAGATGCGGTACTCGGTCCGGCAGCCGAACCTGGCCGCCACCTGCATCCCCAGTGCGATAGCATCCTTCGCCGCGCGCTCCTGATCGGGCAGTGGCACATTCAGAGGCATCGACTGCGGGACAATGATCGGGTACGCCAGGATCAGGTCGACATCATATCCTTCGCATAAATGACACGCCAACTCCGCCGTGCGCTCGGCATGTACTAAAGTTCCCAACCCTCCCAGGACGGCAATTGTCTTGCACGTTTTGGTGTCCATACGCCTGTGATGAAGAAC
>JBLMXX010000498.1:0-5236 GCA_050257995.1 Acidobacteriota bacterium
GGAAGATCGAAAAAGGATGCTTCTTCAGTCGTCGTCGCTTCTTTCTTGTTTCCACCCGCGCCATTGATCAAGATATCGACTCGTCCGAATTCATTGATCACTTGTTTCGCCGCTTGCTCGATACTTGCCTTGTCCAGAACGTCTACTTGGACCGCCGCGGCTTTTCCACCGCATTCCCGCAAACTGCCCGCCACGCGTTCCGCTGCCGCTAGATTAATATCCAGTATGGCAATGCAAGCGCCACAAGCACTCAGACCGCGCGCGAGCGTGCTGCACAAGATCCCCGCGCCGCCCGTGATGACGGCAACCTGCCCGTTCAAGTCGTAGGGATTCTTCAAATCCATTACTGTTTTTTTCTCCTTGAATTGAAACAAATCTCCATAAGCATTAGTTGGCAACGCCCCTTCTTGCTATTTATACCTTTATAATCCAGCCGCCAGCGATTGTCAAAATCCTAACCAGGGAAATCAAAATGCGCCGGCATTCAGATCGCCGGCGCATGATCGCCTTACTGATACTCTAACCGCTGCTCCTATGGCGCGGAACCGATTGCAGGATCATCGGGCCAATGGGAGAGTTGGACCACGATATCATTTCCGCCACCCGACGAAACACTAGCATCTTCGAAGAATTTTCCCTTCTGATGCATGACGGTCCAATGGTCTTCGATCTCTCTCCAATGCTGATTCTGATCGTGCCAAAAAACAAGCCTGAAATTCCGTCCTTTTTTGCGAGTAAGGTCGTCTGCAGTTATCTTGACTCTCAGCTCCACCGGCGGATCGAAATCGGTTACTACGTTGCCCTGCGCATCCTCAAAGTAGAAATTGACAATCTTGCGCCCGGGCACATCCCCAACATCTTTCGTGGCAGGAAAGTCTTTGACGACGGGTACCGCAGCCGCTGTTCCTTTGGTATTAGTAGTCGGCACCACCATTGAAACGGTGACATTTGGATCCACCATGTGCGTGAAATGGTGCAAATGTTTCTGGGGATTTTTCGTTGTCGTGGGCATCGTCCCCTTGGCGATAATTTTGTCAGCCATGGTCCTCCTCCTCTTTAGGACGTGCTTGATGGTCTTGTTAAATTTAGCGTCATCTGCCTGTGCCGTTCGGTCATGGCACGGTGCTCTGGTAGATTCTCTGCGAATGACTGGCGCCATTCGGCGTTGCTGATCTTGTCCGATTGCCGGACCAACTCTCGATAGCCCTCCTCGATGGCATGACGCGCCAAGTCCAAATCGCCCGCTGCTTGAAAGATATCGGCACACGTTTGAAAAGCGCGCAATGGGAACTCCATCCCTCGCGGTCCATGCTCCTGCAAGTGGCCCCAGACGACCAAGGCAAGCTCTTTGGCTTGTTCCAGGTTGCCGCGCCGGTATGCCAATCGCGCCAACCCCGCTCCGGCATCCATGGCCAGGCCGGTGACGCCAATGGAAGCATAGATATCGCGCGCTTGTGCAAAGAAATCGGATGGGCGCTCGATTTCGCCGGCGCTTTCCAATACCAGTGCTAGATACGATTTCCCGGCGGCGATAGCATACCGGTCGCCGATTGCAGCTAGTTCATTCTGAACGCCTACCAGTTCCCCTTGTGCACCGCGATAATCCCCTTTTCGCCAGTAGGCGAGTCCCAGGTTCAACCGGGCATATGCCAATTCGCGTTGGAGACCGGTGGCCTCGTAAATCGGAATGGCCTGCTCCAGACAACTACACGCTGACTCTGGCATCCCCAGGCAGCTATAGTCGTAACCCAGGTTATTTAATGCATGGGCCTCCCCCGCGCGGTCACCAAGCTGGTGGTAGTGTGCCATCTCCTCACTGTGAAAATGCGCCGCGCTGGCAAGGTCCCCAGACTCGACATAGTAGGCGGCCAGGTTGCTCAGAGTCTTGGCTGCCGAAATATCGTCAATCTCATAAGCGCGCTCGAGAACCTGTGCGGCGGTGTCCTTCGCTCCGTCTACGTCGCCAAGCCGGTTTTGGCATATCAATTTACAGGCGAGAATAAGCGATCCTAACCCGTGATCGCTGGCACGCCATGCCGGTGCCAGCGCCGTATCATATGCCTGTAATGCCTCCCGGTATTCGCCCCGGGCGTCCAGGTACACGGCGTGCCGGAAATGGGCCTGCGCCAACTGGGCATCCCCCATTTGCTTTGCCAGTTCTAATAAAGCAGCCACACCTTCGCCGTGACCTTGTGTGTCGCCCAGACGCCCCAGGACATCACAACGGCCGAGCAAAGCGCTCCAGCGCCGGTCCACATCCGTGGTCGGCACAAGTTCCAATACCCGATCGTATAAACGCCGTGCTTCAACCAATGCACTGCGCGCTTTGGCGCGTTCGCCCGCTTGCAGTAACCAATTTGCGGCCTCATCAGTATCCCCGGCACGCTCGGCATGCTCGGCAAGGACTGTGGCAAACTCGTCCAGCCGCCCTGTCTCCCGTGCCTGCGCCTCGAGCCAGGTGGCAGCTATCTTGTGTAACGCCTTTCGCTCCCGCTTGAGAACACTCTCATATGTCACCTCGCGCAAGAGCGCGTGATGGAAACTCCATTCCCGCTCTTCCACCAGAGACGCTTTCTGCTGGAGGTGAACAAGATTCTGCGGCTCGAGTTGTTCAAGCGTCACGTGGGGCTCGTGCACTCCCATTGCCTCCAGACCCCCTTCCCAGAAATGGCGCCCAAAAACAGAGCCGCGCTGCAACGCCGCTCGCTGCGCTTCGTGGAGACCGCTCAAGCGAGTGAGCAAAAGGTGCTGGAGCGTTGCCGGCAGCGGTGATTCTTCAAAACGTGCGGGGTCAAAATGCCAGGGTTCAGCGTGGGCATCGACAATGCCGCGGTCGAGAAACCAGTTGACGATTTCCTCTGCAAAATAGGGTACTCCCTCAGAACGCGCCGCGACTGTTTGAATAACGTGCTCCGGCAGATCCTGAACGCGTTCCAGGAGTTTGGCTGCCAGAGCACGCGACGCCTTTTCAGACAACGCGCCGAGATCGATCTGCATATAGCCCGGGTGGCCCGTGAGACCTGTGGGAGCGTTCCATTCGGGCCGGGCGGTCGCAAGCACGAACAGGCCTTGTGATGACTCCTGGTCTTGCAAGAGGACCTGTTGCAGATATTCCAGCGACGATGGATCTACCCAGTGCAGGTCTTCCAGCAAGATGACGACGGGCGCTTGAGCGCGCATCGCCGCGAGCAATGTGCGGCTCACCACCAACGCGCGCCCTTTCACTTGGACCGGATCATTGCGCAGAGCGCGAATGTGGGGACTAGCGGCAAAATCAAGCCCAACTAGGAGCCCCAGCGCATGCGCCTCTTCGTCAAATCCAGGTCCCCGCAGAGCGCGGAACCCGCCGAGCCATTTTTCTTCCGCTTCGGCAAGTGGAATATCTTCCGCAATCTGGAACTGGTCAAACCACATCCGCCGGATGAGCCCAAAAGCCTGTTTTTCATCGCCTTGAAAAGCGCGGGCTCGAAACAGCAGGGCTTGAAGGGGGAGTACGTTGAGATAGCCCAGTGTATCTTGTACGAGACGGCTCTTGCCCATTCCCGGCTCGCCAATCAACTGCGCCCAGACGACCTTGCACCGGTCGAAAGTCTCCGCAATAGCCGCCTGCAATCGGGACCATTCCGCTTCACGTCCGACAGTTTGCGTCTCGACTCCGGCAACGCCGCGGGTCTCCATCCGAAACGGACGTGGCTTGGCGCGATGCACAATATACGTCTGAATCGATTCGCTTTTGCCCTTGACTCTGATGGGTGACTGGGGTGTCAGGTCGAATAGTCCGGGCACGTAGCGGTAGGTATCGTGAGAAATGAGGATGCCGCCGGGAGGCGCAGCCGACTGGAGCCGGGCGGCGACGTTCATCGCGTCGCCCGTAGCCGTGAATTCGCGCTTGGCATCCGATCCCATTTCACCCAGGACGACCAGGCCCGTATGAATTCCCACGCGCAACTGAACCGGCTGGGTGTTTTTCAAATTCGGCACGGCATGTTGAATACTCAAAGCCGCCAGAATAGCGTTCTCGGGGTCGCGTTCGCCGGACTGTCTGGCTCCGAAAAGCGCCAATAGACCATCTCCCAGGTACTGCACCACATCGCCATTCTTTTGCTGAATATACTTGCCTGCCATCTCGTGAACTGCCCCGACCACCTGGCGCCAGTCTTCGGGATCGAGATTTTCGGCGAGGGAAGTAGAGCCAACAATATCCGTAAAGAGAACCGTGACGATGCGGCGCTCTTCGGTGGGCAAATGAACAGCTGCCGCCTTGGCTTCGAGAGCTGCCATTTGCAAGCGGACTGCTTCCAAAGCAGGCATAATGGCATCGCCCAGCAGAGCGCGTTGTGCCTCCAGCACCTCTAGAGATTGGCGCAATTTCTCCAATTGCGATTGGACCGGATCAGTCACTTGCACTTGAATGGCTCAAGGCATGCTCAAATGGCGTCGTCATCAGATCGCGCCGGTAAATGCCAGCACTCGTTTCCATGCATCGGTGGATTCATCCGCAAATTCCTTATAGCGGCGGTCAAAGAAACCATGTGGAGCGCCGGGATACAAGACGATCTCGTGTTGGATGCCCGCCACGTCGAGTTGCTGGTCCAGTTGCTGCACATCCGTCGCGGGAATACCGGGGTCTGCTCCACCAAACAATCCCAGCACGGGAACGTGGAGTTGAGCGGCCTGCTCCAGTGTGCTCGCCTTGCTTCCCGGAATGGGACGGCTTAAACCGGCATAAAAGGCAATGATACCCGCGAGCTTGAAATCTTCCGCGCCGGCATGCAGCGACAGTGTTCCGCCGCGACAAAATCCGACGATGAAAATGCGCCCCTCAGGATTGTCCCGCCGCAAATATTCAACTGCCGCCGCGACATCGTTGAGGAATGCCGGTATGGTCATCCGCTCGACGTGTGGAGCGTACTCGAAGGTCTCATCACGCGGCGTTGTCCCTGCCGTCCGGCCAAAATAGTCGATGGCGAGTGCCGGAATGCCTGCTCCGGCAAAGCGTAGAGCCAAATCCTTGTAGAACTCGTGCAAGCCGCGCACGTCCGGGAAAATCAACACCTGCGTTCCTTTGGCTGCCCCAGAGCGCGCCATGTAGGCGGAAAACCGGTTGCCATCCGCGGCTGTCAAAACGATATCCTCTCCGTCGGCGGCGGCACCTGAAATCGGCGGGATGGGCGGGCGCGCATCAAGGTCATAGCACATATGGGGACTCTCCTTCTTTCAGAGTAGGCAGGCACTT
>JBLMXX010000499.1:0-4641 GCA_050257995.1 Acidobacteriota bacterium
AAAGAGCGGGAACGGCTGAAAGCAGAATTGGGACTGGTCGTGCAGCGTGAAATGATGGCGCGCATCTTTCACGGCGTGAACAGCGCCCGGATCGAAGCGTTGGTCGACAAAATCGTGGCGCGCGAACTGGACGTCTACGAGGCAGCCGAGCAGGTAATGGCGGAAACCTAGACCGGCATCTGGCGGCTCACCTCAGGAAGAAAGAAGGCAGCGATGAGATTCACTCGCAACCTCGGGTTCCTTCTATTAGGTGTCTGGCTCATCCTCACCGGTCTGTTGTATTTCGTTCCAGCATTAGGATCGATCGGTGTCCTTCTGGCAATCATTGCCATTATTGCGGGAATCCTGATCCTGGTCGAACGCTAGTCTTTCTGGGTTTCCGGGTCCAATTGAGCGGATCGTATATTCGGCGAAGCAAAGCGACTTTGCCGGTTTTGGCGCGACATTTTTCGGTGCTTTGCCGGACGGCCACACAAAAATAGGAGAGGACCGACACGCTCGCCATGTCAAATGAACTTTCGGTGTGGCTCGTACCTTTGGGCGACGTATATGAGCAATTGGCACATCTGATTTTGCAGTTGAGCCAGGAATATTCATCCCCGGTTTTTCCTCCCCATGTCACGCTGCTTGGCGGCTTGAATGGCGCGGAACAGGATACCATCGCCAAGACCAGACAGTTGGCTGCGCAGATCGAACCGTTCCAAGTTCAGCTGACGTCGGTAGACTATACTGACGATTACCATCGCGCTCTGTTCGTCCGAATACAAGAAAGTGGACCACTGCTCGCGGCGAATCACGCGGCCAGAGAGATCTTTAACTGCCAGAACGAACCTAAATATTTGCCGCATCTGAGCGTGCTGTACGGCCATTTTGCTCCCGCCGTGAAAGAGGATATTATGGCGCGGATCGGCAGGCGCTTTGATCTTTGCTTTCTAACCACCCGCTTGGAACTTCACTCCACCTTCGGTGAGACGAAGGATTGGTTCACGCTGGGCAAGTTTGAATTGGGGCGTGTGACAGAATAGATGAGATAAATGTATCTGATCCTGATGCGGCATGGTGAGACCGATTGGAACCTTGAAGGGAGAATACAGGGGCGGAAGGATCCTCCGATCAACGCTCGTGGAAGAGAACAATCAGAAAAGCTGGCAGAACGCCTCGCGGCGGAGGAACGCATCGATATCCTATATACCAGTCCCCTCGCGCGCGCTTGCCTGACCGCCGAAATTGTCGGAAAGAAATTCGGGCTTGATCCAATTCCGGATTCCCGGCTGGTCGAACGCTCGGCGGGCAAACTGGAAGGGATGACGATGCTGGAGATCGAAAAGCATTATCCCGACGTTTATCATGCGTGGTGCGAGGACAAAGATCAGCTGTTGGTCCCGGAAGCAGAGGAGCGAGTCGCGTTTCAATTGCGAGTGGGATCCTTTTTGGACATGATCTGTGATCGGCACGCCGGCCAACGAGTCGGGGTGGTCGCACACGGCGGAACGCTTAGCATGATATTTGCCACGTTGATGGGACTGGATGTCCAAAAACGCTTTCCGTTTCGCTTTGATAATACGGCCCTTTCCAAGGTAGATCTAAGTCGGCGGCGTCCGCGGATTGATTTGCTCAACGATTCCTGCCACCTGCGCGTCGCGACGACCATGCCCCGTGCGGTCGAGTGTGATGAGCCGCTTACGGAAAAATCCGGTCCGGCAGTCGCTACCGCCGACCTGGCGACAGGATTGCCATTGGCATTAGAAACGGAATAGCCTGATGCACTTGCTGCTGATTCGTCACGGAGAAACGGACTGGAATACTGCATTCCGCATTCAGGGGCGCACCGACACGCCTTTGAACGCCCGCGGCCTGGCACAGGCAGAAAGATTAAGTGAGCGGCTTGCGGCAGAGGAACAGGCCGATGTCCTCTATACCAGTCCCCTCGTGCGTGCTTGTGTCACCGCCGAAAAGATTGGGCAAAAACTCGGGCTGTCGCCCATCACGGACGAGCGGCTGGCGGAGCAGAACTTTGGGGAACTCGAAGGATTGACCTTTAGGGATATCGAACAGGGTTATCCGGATTTTTTCCGCCGATGGCGTGAAACGAAACGGCAGCTTGCACTTCCGGGTGGGGAAACGATCGCCGAATTTCAGTGTCGCGTGCAGGCGTTCTTGAATCAGGTCAGTGAGGCACATCCTGACAAGTCGGTCCTGGTTGTGACACACGGCGGCACGCTGCGCGTCATCCTCGTTACCCTGTTGGGACTGGATATCGACCGGCGCTGGCCCTTTGCGTTCGACAATACCTCCCTTAGCAAGGTGGAATGGTCGGGCTCGCGAGTGGACATCCGTTCGATCAACGACACTTGCCATCTGCGTGACGGGCATATAGAATAGGGGCACATCATGGGGACGATCGAGAATAGTGCCGACCCAGGCGGCGCCGACGAAGCGCTCACGAAAATCCTGGCACAAGCGGACGCCGCCGCGGCGGCGGAAGATTGGGATCGTTCGATAGAGTTGTATCGCCAACTGCTTGCCTTCGACCGTGTCTATCAAGGGGCGGAGGCGAAACTGCAGTGGGCGCTCCGCATGCGAGATATCGATGCTCTGTACCGCCAGGGGAAAGCCGCCCTGGCATCGAAACGCTACGATGACGCGCTCGCCGCGTTGCGCAAGGCGCGACTGATGTATGCAAGTCATTATAAAGACACCGATGCACTAATCGTGGAGGCACAGACCGCAATGCAAAAAGAAACCTGGCAAGCGCGCCCGGTGGTCGCACGCACCCGGAAAGGTTGTTTTCTATTGGGCACATTGATTGGAGCGTTGGTCCTTCTACTGGCGCTGGGCGCCTGTGCAGCGCCGGCGCCCGCGGCCAATTCTGCGGCGACGCCGGCCGCCAATGCAGGGAACGCAGCAAAACTCTCACCACAACAAAGGAGTGACATGTACAAAGCAGCACCCGCTATGACGATTGATGTAAACAAGTCGTATACCGCGACGATCAAGACGGCCAAGGGCAACATCGTCGCCGAACTGTATCCCAAAGACGCGCCGCAGCACGTTAATAATTTCGTTTTCCTGGCTCGTGACGGCTTTTACAACAATTTGACGTTTCACCGCGTCGTACCGAATTTCGTGATCCAGGGCGGCGATCCTGCGGGCAATGGCACAGGCGGACCCGGCTACAATATCCCGCCCGAAATCAAATCCAAGCACAGCAAAGGCGCGCTCGCCATGGCGCGGCGGGGCGGTCCGGCCCAGACGACGCCGAGCAGTGGAAGCCAGTTTTACATTACGCTGGAACCACAGCCAGGTCTCGACGGCGATTATACGGTCTTTGGTCAGGTCACGCAGGGAATGGATGTCGCCGCAAAGATTGCCGTTGGGGACGTGATCCAGTCCGTCACGATCGACGAAAAATAGGACGAATCGGGAGGTCCTTCGATGGCGAAGATGTATGGGGAGCTGGCAATGTTCGCCGGGCGGAGCAATCATCCGCTCGCGGAAATGATATGCAAACAACTCCACGTCCCGCTTGATGAAGCCGATGTTTTTGACTTTCCGAATGAGAACATCTTTATCCAATTAAAGTGCAGCGTGCGAGGGCAGGACGTCTTTCTGATTCAAAGCCTGTGCTCGCCCGTCAACCGCAACATCGTCGAGCTCTTGATCTTTCTGGACGCGCTCAAGCGCGCCTCGGCGGGACGCATCACGGTCGTGATCCCGTTCTATGCCTATGGGCGCAGTGACAAAAAAGACCAGCCGCGCGTTCCCATTACGGCTCGCCTGCTGGCGGACTTGATCATCGTAGCCGGCGCCAGCCGGTACATGACCATCGACCTGCACGCGGGGCAAATTCAAGGATTTTTCCAGATTCCCGGCGACGAATTCTCTGCCTTTCCGGTCCTCAGCGACTATCTCATCGAGAAGAACATACCGGATGCCGTCGTCGTCTCCGCCGACCTGGGTTTCGCGAAAAAGGCGCGCAACTTTGCACGCAAGCTCGATTTGCCGCTCGCCTTCGTGGAAAAGCGGCGCATGGGCAACGATCCCACTGCCCAGGCGATGACCATCATCGGGGACGTGCAGAACAAGAATGCGATCCTGGTGGACGACGAAGTCGATACGGCGGGAACGCTCGTTGCGGCGGTCCATCTGCTCAAGCGGAGCGGCGCGCGCCAGGTTATTACTTGCTGTACGCATGCCACGCTCTCCCATCCGGCGGTCGAACGCCTGCGCGATGCGCCCATCGACGAATTCATCTGTACGGACACAGTCCCGATTCCTCCTGAAAAACGGTTACCCTACTTTAAAATCCTTTCCGTCGCGCCGCTTTTGGCGGAAACGATTGCCCGGACGCATACCGGGCGCAGCGTAGGCGAATACCTGAAAGACGCGTGAACCCAGTCCACAAGACAGATGGCCGATTCCGGAATTCAGATTAAAGAATGTTAATCCGGGCAAGCCAGACCGCAAGACACGATGCCGAACTGTGGTATAATAGCATACGATAGATGCCATAGCAGAGACGCGAAGACCCTTCCTCTTCGCGTTCTTTGTGTCAGAGGTTATTGGACAAATTATGCTTAAAAATCTTTATACAAAAATCACGGGCGACCCCAACGAGAAAGAAATCAAGCGTTTGACGCC
>JBLMXX010000500.1:0-2797 GCA_050257995.1 Acidobacteriota bacterium
GTCGAGTACAACCACCCTTATTCCTCGGGACTGGACGACAGCCCGTTGTGGGATGAGGGTGTCCCGGTCGAGTCCCCGGACATCAATACCTACCTGGTGATGCAAGCGGAATCGATGGCCAAGATTGCCCGGGTCCTGAGGCTGGACGAGGAAGGTAGAGCCTGGAACATGCGAGCAGAAGAACTATTAAAGCGCATGATCGATCACTTTTGGGATGAAAATACAGGGGTGTTTTGGGCACTGCGGGATCACAAACGCGTTCCGACGTTGACGCCCTTTAACCTGTATCCCCTCATCACAGGTCGCCTGGATCGCACGATGGCGGACCGAGTGGTCGCGCACCTGCTCTCGCCGGACGAATTCTGGGCCCACTATCCGATCCCGACAGTGGCTCGGAATGACTCCAAATACAACCCGGATCGAATGTGGCGCGGACCGGCGTGGATGAACATCAACTACCTTTTCATCGAGGGGTTGCAGCGTTCGGGCTATCTCGATCTCGCGCGCAACCTGCGCGACAAGACGCTTGAACTGATGATGCGCCACAATGACATTTACGAGTATTACAACCCCGAAACATCGGAACCGCCGACCAGTGCCGCGTCCGTTTTCGGTTGGTCGAGCGCGGTATTTATCGATCTGGCGATCAAGGCGTCGAGAGGCGAGCTCATTTGATTCAATGAAAAAGCCGCTCATTACCTTCTTGCATTATACGGCTCTGCCCGTTGTCGGCGGCGTGGAAATGGTGATGGCCGACCATGCGCACCTTCTGACCGAGGCGGGCTTTCGCGTTACCATCCTAACCGGACGCGGGGGCAAGGCAAGGAAAGTCGGGTTGCCCGGCAAGGGTTCGCTAACCGGTCGGGGCAAGCCGCTGGCTCGCCCTTACGGGTCTGCGAAAGTAAGTGTCATTCGTGAAATTGATTCCGATGATGCAGAAAATCGCGAGATCGCCCAGGCGCTAAGCGAAGGAATAGTCCCTCCCGAATTCCGGTCATTCCAAGAGCGTATCGAAAGACGACTCGCGCCCAAACTCGCTCGCTCTGACATACTCATCGTCCACAATGTGCTGAACTTTCACTTTAACATGCCGCTAACGGCAGCGTTGTATCATCTCCTGGACCAGTGCCAACTGCCGCCGACGATCGCGTGGTGCCACGATATCTCCCGCTATGTGAATCCATCTTCGGGAGAGGACCAGCGGACCGGTTTTCCTTGGGACTTGCTGCGCATCTATCGCCCTGAGCTTGCCTATGTCACAGTCTCGGCGCGCCGCCAGCGGATGCTAGCAGAGACTATGCAAGTGCCAGAGGACCATATCCGGGTGATACCGAATGGCGTAGCACCGGAAATGTTGTTGGGGTTGGGGGAGATTGGACAGCGTCTGGTCAAAGAGTTGGATCTCTTCAGCGCGGATCTGATTTTGCTGATGCCCATCCGTGTCACGCGCGCAAAAAATATCGAATTCGCTCTGCGCGTCACTGCGGCGCTGACCGTTGCGCGGTTTCGTCCCAAACTCATCATTACGGGTCCCCCTGATCCGCACGTGAGTGATAGCCAGGATTATTTTGAACAATTGCTCGAGTTGCGCCGCCGGCTTGGGCTGGAGCGGGAAGCGATTTTCCTTTACGAAGGGACCCCCGACTTGCCGGGTCCGCTGACCATCAATCCAGCAACGGTGGCAGAACTGTACCGGATTGCCGACGTTATTTTCATGCCCAGTCACCGTGAAGGGTTCGGTCTCCCGGTGCTGGAAGGGGGATTGGTTCACAAGGCTGTGTTTGTAACCGAGATTCCCGCTGTGGACGAGGTCGGCGCCGAGATGGTCAACCTCATCGCCCCGGATGAAACCCCGCACCAGGTAGCGAACCGCATGCGGGATTGGGCAGACAAAGACGTGGAACAGCGTTTCCAGCGGCGGGTGCGCCAGGAATATACATGGCAGTCGATTTTCAAGCGCGAAATCGAGCCACTGATTGCAGAGACTTTGGCGCGGAGGGACGATGACCACTCCAGAACCGGTGCCGTTTCGTCTCGTCGTGGTCTCTAACCGGGGACCGTATCATTTGTCCGAAACTAACGAAGGACTGAAATATGAAAAGACGGTCGGTGGGCTGACATCCGCCGTTTTGCCCATCCTGGAAGCATCGGGAGGCATTTGGGTCGCCTCGGGGGAGCCAGGAGGACGGCATCCCAGTCCGCCGAGCAGCCCACCCTTCGAATTGCATTACATCGAGTTGACACCGGGTCAAGTGGAAGGCTACTATCATGGGGTATCGAACACCGCCTTTTGGCCGTTGTGTCATTATTTCCTCGGGCGGGTCAATTACGATCATGCGCAGTGGCAGATCTACGAGCAGGTGAACCAGCGCTTTGCCCAGGTGGTTCTCGCCGAGGCAAAGGAAAACGACGTGATCTGGGTACACGATTACCACCTGTCTCGAGTCCCCCACTTTGTCCGCCAGGAACGTCCTTCGGCCCGCCTTGTGTTCTTCTGGCATATCCCTTTTCCCGCGCCCGAAATGTTCCGCACGTTACCGTGGCGTCAACAGGTTCTCACGAGTCTGCTCACATGCGATCTGGTAGGATTCCACATTCCCGAGTACGTCAAAAATTTTCAAGAGACCGCCGTCGAATTGCTGGGCGCGCAAGTCGAGGATGACGTCATTCATTACAATGGACACTCTACGCGCGTCGTCGCTCTGCCTATCGGTATCGACTACGATGGAATGGCAAAGCAGGCGAGTACTCGGGCGGTGGAAAGGCGCGTACAGCGTTTGCGGGAAACCATGGTGGG
>JBLMXX010000501.1:0-2908 GCA_050257995.1 Acidobacteriota bacterium
CGGCGTGGCGCACGCGTATGCTCATCTGGATCGCCAAACGCTTTGGCGTAGGGGCGGTCCTTCCAAGCATCTCATCGCTCGAAGACATGGGCTCGCATGGCTATTCAACCCAGTCTGAGGCGGGAAAAATGGCGGCAACAGAGCAGTCGCACGCGCGGCTGCTGCGCCAGATCGGTCAGTCGTCCAAAGGCGGGATGGAGGGGGGCGCGCTCGCCCAGATCGAGGGGCGCCACCGGACTCCGGGCGGGAACGCGATGCGCGCGGCGGTTTTGGGGGCGAGCGATGGACTGCTTTCGAATATGAGTCTCGTCATGGGGGTTGCAGGGGCGGAGGTCGGCGGCAGGAATATTCTGCTCACGGGCCTCGCCGGGCTACTGGCCGGCGCCTTTTCGATGGCGCTCGGAGAGTGGCTCTCGGTCCAAAGCTCACGCGAATTGTTCGAAAAGCAAATCCGCACCGAGAAAGAGGAGATCGCCACCGCGCCCGAGGAAGAAATAGAGGAACTATCCCTGATCTACCAGTCGCGCGGCTTGAATGAGAAATCGGCGCACCAGTTGGCGAACGAGATCGTCCACAGTAGCAACAACGCGCTTGAAACGCTGGCGCGTGAAGAATTGGGAATAGACCCCAAGGAACTTGGCGGTTCGGCATGGGAAGCAGCCATTACGTCGTTCGTCCTGTTTGCCATCGGGGCGGTCATCCCCGTCATCTCATTTACTTTTCTGCAAGGCACGCCGGCAATCGCGCTGAGTCTGCTCATGAGCGGCATCGGGCTGTTCGTGATCGGCGCCATCACCACACTCTTCACCGGACGCTCGGTGCTGTTTTCGGGTATGCGGCAAATCATTTTCGGACTGGCTGCCGCAACGGCAACCTTCCTGATCGGGCGATTGGTCGGCGTCACATTGGGTGGCTAGATTTTTATTAACCTGCCAACTCTGGCACGATATTTGCCAAATGCCGCGCGCCCCTCGTCTGTAAGCGCGCACAGCGTATTGGGCACTTTGCCCTGAAATCGCTTTTCAATCGTCACATAGCCCGCCTCTTCAAGTTTGCTCAGATGGGCGGACAAATTCCCCTGGGTCATGCCGGTCGCATGGCGAAGGTAGACAAAGTCAGCCGACTGGCACGCGGCGAGGACCGCAACGATAGCCAGACGGGCGGGTTCGTGTATGACGCGGTCGAGATCGAGCAGTCCCTTGACGTCAGGTCTCTTTTCCCGATCAGGGACGGCTGCCATCAGATGCCTCTTGAGACGGGGGCGCGACCCGGTCATACTGACGCCACGTGAGAAATCCCAGCACCATCATGGCGAGACCGAACACTCCAAAGAACACGGCGCTGGCTTGCTCCATGCCCAAAGACAGCGGCACAATCGCCAGACCCAGTATCAAGGCGCCGACCCCCAACAGCAGGTAACGCCGTAAGCCGAACCGGTAACCCAGGAAAGCAAACGCCGCCATAAAGACCAAACCGAAAAGCACCGTCAGGCTCGCCCCATAGCGGTTGACTATCACGATGCTCCCCGCTGCCGCCGCCGCAATGAATGCCACTGCCAACATCCGGATCGTTTGAGAGCGACCCCGCCGTTCATAGTCCACATAGCCGGTCCGCGGGAAGGTTGCCCGCGCCTTGAGCCATTTGACCGCGCCGCCGACCACCACCCCACCCCCGATCAGGAGTAAGGGTCCGCCCACTCCCCAAATGAGCCAGAGAAACGACTCCGGCGGAGTCAGCGATTCGACGGCGAAAAAGAGAGCCAGGACCACCAGCCAGGCCCCCATGCCAATGTCCGGGAAACCGTCCGCGTACCAGTACTGCTGCGTGCGCCGCATGATCCGGTTGATGTCACTTGACGCGTTCATCGACCGCCTCCTTGTTTTGCATAGACTAGTTTGTGAAACAAACCAGTCTGTAGATATTATACGGCGGTTCGCCCCGCTTGTCAATACTCAATTTGTGGTAGGCCCGAGGTGATTGCGCGGGGTCTCAAAGTGTTGTAAAATATCCGCGAGAAAACAAAGGAGTCCAACTATCGCCACCCTTGCACAATCCACAACGCCCGCCGTGCTCGAATTGCCGGAAGACCGGCACTGGTGGTTTGCCTCGCGCACCTGGGCGCTCTTGAATCTGCTCGACGCGAACGTCACCCCGCGCACCGGAGGCGATGTCCTCGATATTGGCTGCGGCGCGGGGAATATGATCCACCACCTTTCACGCTATGGTCAGGTCAAAGGCATCGAGGTAGACCCCCGCCCTGTTGCGATGGCGCGGGAACGCGGCTATGATGTGCGCCAGGGGGATGCCACCCGCGGCATTCCCTTCCTCGACGCCTCGTTCGACCTCGTGACGGCACTGGACGTCATCGAGCACGTGGACGCGGATGAAGCGATCCTGCGGGAAGCATGCCGTGTGTTGCGTCCCGGGGGGACCCTCGCCATCACGACGCCAGCGTTCCAATGGCTGTGGAGCCATAACGACGTACTGAATGGGCACAAGCACCGGTACACGCCGGATGAACTGAGGGAGCGGGTGGAGCGAGCCGGTTTGAGCGTTCGCCGCCTGACTTTTGGATTCTTTCTCGTGTTTCCGATGTCGGCGCCGCTGATCCTTCTGCGCAATCGGCTGGGGACGAAACAGGAGTTGAGCTCGCACCATTTCGACCAGGAGGCCTATCAGGTTGAAATGGAACCGGTTTCGCCCTGGCTAAACACCCTCCTGCGCGGCGTGGGCCGGATCGAGGCGGAGATGGTCAAGCGGGTAGACCTGCCAATCGGGACGTCGCTGATGTGCGTGGCGAAGAAAAAGGAGTAAAGAAAATGTCAGAGACTAACGAAAAGGAATTGACGTGGGAGGACCACCTCGCCGCTGCCATCAAATCTTTCCGCAAGGAAATGAAAGAACAACG
>JBLMXX010000502.1:0-9683 GCA_050257995.1 Acidobacteriota bacterium
CCCGTATGGACTGAGCCAGGAACGGCTGGAGCAAGCCGCCAAAGGTCTCCAGCTACCGGTGCGCGTGGTGAACGACGTCAGCCAAGCCGACGCCGTCCTGACTCTCAAGAACTATTATCGCAAGCGCCCGCCGATCGTCGCGGATGCCGAACGACGGGGCGTTCCGGTCTATGTCTTGCGATCCAACACCATCGCGCAAATGGAAGGGATCCTCGAAGACTTGTTCGGAGTGGATGGCGGTCAGCCCGACCCGGTGGAACAGGCAATTCGCGAAACGGAAGCGGGCATCGATCAGGTCAGGCAAGGCGCGCATTCCGTCGAATTGTCGCCCCAGAGCGCATTCGTCCGCCGCCGCCAGCACGAGCTCATTCGCCAGGCGAGTCTCTTTTCGCGGAGCCTGGGCAAGGAACCCAAGCGGCGGGTCCGAATCTACAGCGAAGACGTGGCGGGCTAAATAGAAGAAAAATTCTCAGGGACAGGAGGTCAACTCCTGTCCCGTCGCGAGTTAATCGCTTTGAGTCTCTTTATAACGTTCGAGGGTCCGGAGGGAAGCGGCAAGACGACCCAAATCCCGCGGGTGGCCCGTTACCTGGAGGCGCGCGGGATGCCGGTGTTGTGCACGCGCGAGCCGGGGGGAACCCCCATCAGCGAGCAGATTCGAGAGATCATTCTTTCAAAAGACAACCACGCGATTCGCGATGAGACCGAAGCGCTGCTTTATTCCGCCGCGCGCGCCCAGATCGTCGCCGAACTGGTCCGCCCGGCGCTCGCCGAGGGCAAAACCGTCCTGTGCGACCGGTATGCGGATTCGACCCTGGCTTATCAGGGTTATGGGCTTGGACTCGACCTGGACGCGCTGCGCGTCATCACCCGGTTTGCCACGGGCGGTCTCGTGCCCGACCTGACGTTCTATATCGACGTGCCTGTGGCGGACGGGATCGCTCGCAAGCGTCGGGGGGAGACGAATCGCCTCGACGAGAAAGCGATTGCGTACCACGAGCGCGTGCGAGCCGGATATCTCGAAATGGCGCGGGCGGAACCCGGACGTTGGGCCATCGTCGATGGGACCCATTCGGTTGACGGCGTTCAACGGCAAATTCGCGACCGGCTGGAACAGGAATTGAAACGGCGTGAGCGGTGACTCGCGCCGCTTTTAATGTTCCCGAGGGGGTGAGAAGATGAAGCTTGTCATCGCCATTGTGCAAAACGACGATGCCGGCGCCTTGACGGGTGCGCTGCGGGAGAACAACTATGCATCGACGGTGATCAGCACGACGGGGGGCTTTTTACGCGAGGGGAATTCAACGATTATGGTTGGAGTGGAAAAGGGCCGGCTCGATCACCTGCTGGGAGTCATTAAGGAGAGCTGCACCACTCGGACCCAGTTTGTCAACCCTCTGCCGCCGGTGATGGAGCCGGGAGAATTGTACCTGGCGCAGCCGGTCGAGGTACAGGTGGGTGGGGCGACTGTATTTGTGCTGGATGTCGAGCGATTCGAAAAATTCTAGCGCAAAAGATCTCGGGCTGGGCATCGAGTTAATGTCCAGCCCGAGATTGATTTTCTAGATCCCGGCATCCATATCGCCCGCGCCTTCTCCAAGCCCGGGCATGGATTTTTCGATTTCCTCTGGATTTTCCCCTGACTCGAGGCGGTCTACCATTTCGTGAAATTCCGGTCCCAGGTCTTCGCCGCCCATCTCGCTGCCCATTTTGCGCATAAAGCGCGCCATGCTCTTGGGGTCGTTTTCGTCCACATCGCCAAACGAAGAGGGATCGGAGAGCGACTCCAGGCGCGCGTCTTCGGATTTAACCGTTGCGACGCGCGAGACGAGTCGGGTTAAACGGGTGCTTCCGCAGTTGGGACACTGAGGATCACTGGTCGCCGAAAAAGAGCGGAAGAACACGCTTACGCGACGCCTGCAATCGGCACAACGATATTCATAGATGGGCATACCCCTGACCTCCTGCCACGAATTATAATGGAAACGATTCAAGTTGCCAAGTTGACGGAGGGCAGGTCGTCTACCGGCCCGTGTGCTCCACTCTAAAGAATTCGTGGGTGCCGGACTCGACGGCGCTGCGGAGCTGATTAAACCATACCTGGAATTCGATCTGCTGGAACATTGAGCGGCGGTGGTTCTCCCAGGTGGACATGCTGTCCGTTTCCACCTCAATCACCGCCTGGAACATGGGCCCGGCGGCGTCGGTCAGGATTCGCGGGTGCTGTCCGACCCCACGATCCACGAGCAGTGCCCCGTAGCGCTGGAGCAAAGAGACTGCCGTGTGGATCTGCCACTTGAACGCCTGATACGACTCACGCACGACGATGAGTCCGGGGCTCGACCAGGACGTGTAGGGTCCCTCAACGGTATGGTACTCGCGGCGCCCGTCTTCGACGAACATTTGAAACTGGCTGAACCATTTGTCGAAACCGGGCGCGGTGAACGACCGGTCCCGCATGGTTTCGAATTGGCCCATGCTCTCGACCACGAACTCGTTGACCAACGTGTACATGCTGCCCGAAATATCCGTGAGCACGTTGAAATGAAACTCCGGCGTCATATAGCCCAGCAGGGGCGTTGACGAACGCGTAAACAACTCGACCGCCTGGTCGATCTCCCCGAATTTGACCTGTAAGACATCACGGACTTGGATCATAGGCTCCTTTCCGAATCCTTTTTTCGCACCCAATCTCGCGGGTGTAGATCAGTTTTTTGAATTCTACCACGAATATGTTATACTTTCCATACCACACTTTGAACGAGGTCGGCATGACCACTATAGAGGAGATCACCGCCCTTCTCCAGGGATTGCCCGAATCGACCCTGGAGCAAGTGCGCACATTTGTCGAATTCCTGAAACAAAAACAAGACGTCGCCGAGGCGACCTCCTGGTGTTATGATTTCCTTGAGAATTTCCGGGAGGCGGAGATCTCTGCTTCGCGCGACCCGTCCGGCATGGAAACCAAAATCGCCGATGCCGTGTGCGGGGGGCTCACGCACCTGGCGCTGTGGGAACACCCGCCGGTGACGGGATCGGGCAGCGTGGGTTATCTGGTCGCCATCCCCCCGGGAGTGCGCCGGGTCCGGCTCAAATTCTCCATCGGGATTCGCGACGGATCGGAGCTGCCGAACGATCGATTTGTCGCATTCCGGGTGCTGGTGAACGGATGGAAACTCTGGAGCGCGGTCAAGAATCGAACGGGGTGGGAAGATCACGAGGTCGCCATGCCTCAATTAGCCAGCGACGTCGTGCGGGTTGAGTTTGTCACCGATGGATTGGGACAGCATAAATGGGACTGGGCCGTATGGGGACAGCCGCGCTTGGAGGCAGAGACGAGCGAGGGCTGAATCTTGGTGAGATGTTGATGACTGGGAGGAGTGTATGGACCTTCATTTGACGGAAGAACAGCGCGCCATCCAGGAGATGGTGCACGATTTTGCCGAAAAGGAAATCGTGCCGCGCGCGAACGACATTGACAAGAGCGACGAGTTTCCGGCAGACCTTTTCCGCAAGATGGGGGAGCACGGGTTGATGGGGCTGCCATTCCCGGAACAGTACGGCGGCGCCGGCGCGGACGCCCTGTCCCAGGCACTGGCGGTGGAAGAGATTTCCCGCGCCTCCGGTTCCGTCGGATTAACCTACGCGGCGCACCTGTCACTTGGCTGCGCCCCCATTTACCTGTTTGGGACCGAAGAGCAGAAGAAAAAGTGGCTGGTGCCGCTCGCCAAAGGCGAAGGACTGGGCGCACTCGCGCTCACCGAGTCCAAGGGCGGGAGTGACCTCGCCGGATCGGTCGCCACCACCGCCGCGCTCAAGCGGGGCGAGTGGGTGATCAACGGCTCCAAGATGTACGTGACCTCCGGAGCCGTGGCGCGGTCCATCAATGCCCTGTGCATCACGGACAAATCCAAAGGGCATCGCGGGCTGAGCATGCTGCTGATCCCGCCGAACGCGCCGGGGGTGGTGATCGGCAAGGTCGAAGAGAAGATGGGGCTGCACGGATCGCTGACGACGCAGGTGTTCTTTGAGGACTGCCGGGTGCCGCAGGAGAACTTGCTGGGACCGGAAGGCGCCGGATTCAAGCAAGCGATGATGACGCTGGACGGCGGGCGGATCGGCATCGGGGCGATGGCGTTGGGGCTGGGACGTGCAGCGCTGGAAGCGTCCATCCGGTATGCGCAAGAGCGCACGGCGTTCGGTCACCCGATCGCCGATTTCCAGGCGATCCAGTGGATGATTGCGGACAGCACGATGGAATTAGAAGCCGCGCGACTCTTGGTCGCCCAGGCGGCGTGCTTGAAAGACGAGAAGAAGGGATTTTCGACGCAAGCGGCGATGGCGAAATTGTATGCGTCGGAAGCGGCCGACCGGGCGTGTTGGAAGGCGATCCAGGTGCATGGGGGAGCGGGTTATTTACGCGATTTTCCCGTGGAGCGGTTTTATCGCGACAACCGCCTGACGCTGATCGGAGAGGGGACGAACGAGATTTTGCGGATGGTCATTGCGCGGAATATATTGCAGGAGAGCAGAGCATAAAGTAGACAGGTACACAGGTAGACAGGGAGAACGTAACGAGTAAAACGTAATCCGTAAACACCCACCTGTATACCTGTTTACATGTCTACATGTCTACGTGTCTACTTGTTTCCTCCCCCGCTTGATTCCCTTGCGGGCAAGGCGTTCTTCGATAACGGGCGGTTGGTCGAACGTGGCGATGCGCTCCTGCGCCAGCGCGCAATACTCTTGCGAAATCTCATAGCCGACATAGCGGCGCTGGGTCATCTTGGCCGCCAGCGCCGTCGTCCCGCTGCCCATAAAGGGATCTAGCACGACATCGCCGATGTTCGTATAGAGCAGGATCAGGCGCAGCGGCAGATCGATCGGAAACGGCGTTGGGTGGACGATGGGATTCGAGCCGTTGCGTTTTCGTTTACCCTGGGTATCGAATTTCCAAATCGAGTTCTGCGCATCCTCGACGTGGTCCTGCGGGCGCCGCCAGATACTGCGAGTCCACTCGACAAACTCCAGGTTCTCTATTCCACTTTCGGCGCCGTGCGTCTCTTCGAGCTTCCACGACTCTTTGCAGAAAACCAGGATGTACTCGTGCACGTCGCGCAGGGTGGGATTGGACGCGCGGGCAAAACTGCCCCACGCGGTAGAGACTCCCGCCGACGCTCCCTTGTCCCAGATGATTTCGCCCCGCATCTGGAATCCCAGGTCGATCATTTGCTTCGCAATGTGCGCGTTGAGCGGCTGGTAGGGCTTGCGCCAGGTGTTGGCGACATTCACGGCAATGCGTCCACCGCGACAAAGCACCCGCAGGCATTCTTTCCAACTCTCATTCAGGAATGCAAGATACTCGCGCAATTCCATGGCATCATGGTGTTGTGCGTAATCTTTGCCCACGTTGTAAGGCGGCGACGTGACGATGAGCTGGACCGAGCCATCGTCCACCTCGCGCATACTTCGGCTGTCCGCGCAGTAGATTCGGTCGAGTTCCATGATCCTGCCAGTCAATGCGCAATTGTGAGCGGATTATAACATAACGGCGCGCGAGGTCAAGCGAAGGGACAATCCGCGTAGGGGCAATTCGTGAATTGCCCCCGCTGTTTCTGTTTAGGTTTGCACGATGGGTTGTGGTACAATAGCCGCTGTGAAGAGATTCCTCCTGGCGCCGGGCATCGTGTGCTTGCTCGCGTTCGCCGCGCTGGTCTTCCTCTCGCCAACATCGCTCCATCAACTCCTTTCGGATTGGACCGGCGAAGAAGATCTGGATTGGCAAATCAAGGGGCTGGGTTATCTGGCGCTGGCGATGGTCCAGCCCTCGCATCAGACGGCCGATTTCGCGCCGATGCGGTATACCGATCTGAACCCTTACGGCGTGAATACGTTCCTCGAACAAGAGGTCGAGGAAGCCAAGGTCCGCCGGTCCCTGCAGATGATCCGGGATGCCGGTTTTCACTGGATCCGCCAGGAATTTCCCTGGGAAGATATCGAAAAGCCGGGCAAGGGACAATACTGGGAGACCAAATACAATTACAGCACGTGGATCAAATATGATCGGATCGTGAACCTGGCGCACGAGTATGGGCTGGAAATCGTCGCCCGGCTCGACCATCCGCCTGCCTGGACCCGCGCCGACGGGCGCGCCCGCGGCGATTTCGCGCCGCCGGACAATTTCGACGATTACGGCGATTTCGTCGCGACCGTCGTCGAGCGCTACCGGGGCAAGATCCGCTTTTACCAGGTGTGGAACGAGCCGAATATCTATCCCGAGTGGGGGGAGCAGGACGTGAACGCCGCGGACTATGTGCGGCTGCTCAAGGTCGGCTACACCCGCGCCAAAGCGGTCGACTCGAGCGTCGGGATCATCAGCGCAGGGCTGGCACAGACGGTGGAAGAGGGCGGGCGGAACCTGGACGACCGGCTCTTTTTACAGCAGATGTACGACGCAGGCGTGCGCGGCTATTTCGACATCCTGGCGGTCCAGGACTATGGGTTGTTCAGTGGGCCGGGAGACCGGCGGCTGGATGAGGAGCGGATCAATTTCTCGCGTCCGATTCAACTGCGGGAGATCATGGTAAAGAACGGCGATCCGAATACGCCCATCTGGGCGATGGAAATCGGCTGGAACGCCCTGCCGCCTGACTTTCAGGACGCTCCCTTCGGGCGCGTGGATGAGAAACGCCAGGCGAACTATGCCGCCAAGGCATACGAGCGTGCCCAGAACGAATGGCCCTGGATGGGTCCAATGATGTACTGGTTCTTTAGGCGGGTGGATGACCGGGAAAAGGACCAGCCGATGTATTACTTCCGCATGCTCGACCCTGACTTTACGGTGCACCCGGTCTACGAAACGATGAAGTCCTACATCCCGCGCACGCGGGTGGTACCGGTAGGGTTTCACAGCATCGAGCATTGGGCGATGGACTGGCAGGGCGATTGGGAGATCAAGCAAAATCCTCAGGCATACTTTGGGAAATATGAGGTTGGAAAATCAGGTGATGCGGTCCGTTTCACCTTTCGTGGGACCGACCTCGACCTGGTCGCGGCACAGAACCCTTATGGGGGCGCCCTGCAGGTGCAGATCGATAGCCAGCCAACCCGGATGATCGAGGCGTGGCGCACGGACTCTGGCGCGGGCGGGCGGATCGCCCTGGCGCGCGATCTGGACGACGGCGAACACCGTGTCTCGATGACGGTTACGCGCGCACCGCTCGCCGTCAATGGATTTATCGTACAGCAGGGGAGCGCCTGGTGGATGAGGCGAGTCGGGATCGTCGGAATGTTGGGTGGGCTGCTGGTGGGCGGTATGATGTTGGCACGCCGCAGAACGAGCAAACACTCTTGAACGGCACAAGCCGGGCGCACAGGACGTGGTTGTGTTCAGCCTAGTTCTCAAGCACAAGCATTACCTTTGGCTCCTCGCCGCCATCGTCGTCGCGTTCGCTCTCCGCGTGTACCGGCTGGACGCGCAGAGTCTGTGGAACGACGAGGGGACGAGCGTCGCGCTGGCCCCGCTTTCGCTCCAGGCGATTGCGAGCGCCGCGCTCCAGGACATCCATCCACCGCTCTATTATTTCCTGCTGCACTTTTGGACGCCCCTTGCCGGACAGACGGAGTTTGCCGTGCGGTTCCTGTCGGTCATTGCCGGTCTCCTCGTGATGGCAGTGACGTACCGCATCGGCCGCCGGCTATTTGATACTAGAACGGCTATCCTGGCCGCCTTTCTGTCTGCTTTTTCTCCCTTCCAGGTCTATTACTCGCAGGAAACCCGGATGTATATCTGGGTGACTCTATTTGCGGCAGTTTCCGTTTATGCCCTACTGCGCGTCCTAGGCACCGGGGATGGAGCATCCCGGGAGCGCGAGACCGGGAGCTTGATGCGCCTTCCATTCTGGCTCCTCTACGCTGCCGCTACGATCGCGATGCTTTACACACAGTATGTCGGCGCCTTTGTGCTCCTGGCCGAGAACCTGATTTTCCTGATCTGGCTCGCGTTGGAATGGCAAGCCGGCGGACGTCACCGCGGGTCGGACATCGGGCGCGTTTTTGGGTTTTGGGTAGGCGCGCAGGTCCTCGTGGGGATCGCCTTTGGACCGTGGTACCTGCTCGCCGGCAATCAACTCGCGTCCTGGCCCTCGATCAGCGAGCCGTTCGATCTGCCCACCCTGCTGTGGCGCCTCTTGAATGTTTTCAGCGTAGGCATCACGTGGGACACTGAATGGGCGGCGGTCGTCGCGGTCGCCTTTGGGATTCTCGTCCTCGTCAGTTCTTGGCCCCTGCGCGATCAGCGCCTGCGATTCGATCTCCTCGTGCCGGCGGCGTGGCTCCTGGTCCCCATCGGCGTGATGTATATTGTCTCGCTCGCGCGCCCGGCTTACAATCCGAAATTCCTCCTGCTGGCGTCGCCTCCCTTTTTCATCCTTGCCGCGCGCGGGGTGGAACAATTAACGATTCACGGAAGGGGGAGACCGCTTGCCTTTGCCATCGTCGGGTTGGTCCTGGCGGGCTCGAGCGTCCCGTCGCTCCTCAATTATTATCTTGAGCCGCGGTATGCGCGGGATGACTATCGCGCCATTCTGCGCTATATCGACGCGAACGCCCGTGAGGGCGACGGCATCCTCGTCGATGCGCCGGGGCAGGTCCAGGTGGTGCGGTATTACGCCCGCGGAGAGCAACCCCTCTTCCTTCTCCCCCGGATGCGTCCGCCGGACCCCGTCGCGACCCGCGCCGACGTGGACGCGATGCTGGGCAAGGTAAAGCGGCTCTATGCGATCTATTGGGCGACCGCGCAGAGCGATCCGCAGAACGTTATCGAATCGCGGCTGGCAGAGAAGGCCTTCAAAGCGCAAGACGAGTGGCACGGCGATGTGCGGCTGGCGGTCTATGGCGTTGCGCCTGCCTCTCCGGGCGCGCTGAAGCAGGTCAATCTGAAGGTGGGTGACGATCTCGGGTTGACCGCCTTTCGCCTGGACCAGCAGGTGGTCCACGCCGGAGACATCGTGACGCTCATGCTGAACTGGCGCGCGGTTCAGGCGCCGTCTGCGCGATACAAAGTTTTTGTGCACCTGCTCGATGCCGGGGACCAGGTCGTCGCCCAGCGGGACGGCGAACCGTTCGGCGATTTGAGAATGACGACGACCTGGCGAGCAGGCGAGACCCTCCCGGATCAATACGGCATTTTGACCGAGCCGGACACGCCGCCCGGCGAATACCGGTTGGAGATCGGGATGTACCGCGCCGACAACGGGGCGCGGCTGTTGTTGGCGTCGCAAGACGGCCAGCCGGCCGGGGACCATTGGATCGTGGGAAGCGTGCAGATCGTGAAATGATGTTCCTCAGAATTCTCCGGGTTCATTCGAGCCGCTGTGGCAGAAAGAGCTTTTGCCACGTCGCTACTATGTGTCATGCTGAGCGGAGCGAAGCATCCCGTTCAGTGAACGAGACCCCTCACTACGTTCGGGGTGACAAATTGGCTCGTCTCGGTCGCGTTGTCAATAGACTTTGCAACATTCCCACTTTCCCAGAGACGCCGGGGGACGCGTGGACAGGGAGTCGTGGCTATGCCGGTTGATCTTTATATCGGGCCGAAAAAGAAAGGCGCGCCATGGTGGCAGGGCTGCCTGCTTTCGCTCCTCATCCTGATTGTGGGCTCTTACTTGATCGTCCTGCTCCTG
>JBLMXX010000503.1:0-16030 GCA_050257995.1 Acidobacteriota bacterium
GAATTGGCCGCGATAGAGGTCCACGGCTTGTTGCAAGCGCGGGGCGCAGACGATGCAGTTGTCCAGACGCGCATGTGGGTGGCTGGCGCACGCCGCCAGGTGGGCATCGAAATCCGTCACGTCAAGCGCGAAATCGCTCGCCAGATTGAATTGGATTTCCTGGTGGGCGATGACAAGGTAAGGGGGATGAGCAGCAGAGTCGCGGATCGTCCTGCGGAGATTGACGAGGGCCTGGCGCAGATTGTGTCGCGCGGTCTCTTCGGGTTCATCGGGCCAGAGGAGCCCGGTGAGCGCCTCCCGGCGGTGAGGGCGGTCCGCTTGTACGACAAGATAAGCGAGGAGCGCACGCGTCTGGTCCGACCGAAACTTGGCAGTTTCCCGATCGGCCAACGTGACTTGCATGGCTCCCAACACACCCAACGTCAGGTGCGCCATGGACTACTCCCACAGAGATTATAACATCGTCAACTCGGACAAGTCAAATTGTTGACACTGTGTTGCTGCCCTGTTGACAGGCATCTGATACACTGCGGTCGAATGAAAACGTCGATGGGCGATCCGAGCGCAAGGCAATATCACGCGTACCTATTACGCCTGTGGTGCGAAGAACCCGACCGACGTTGGCGGGCGTCCCTGGAAGATCCACGGACGGGCAAACGAATTGGATTCGCCAGTTTTGAGCAGCTGTTTGCCTATTTGATGGCACAAGCGGACGACGACACGAAAGGAGCAAGTATGAAAGAACCGAGTTGAAGCGGGGGTCGATCAACAGGTCAAATTCTCGGGACCCATCAAGATCGACGAGCCAGCGAGGAATTACTTTTATCCAGTAAGAATTTTCGGAAGGAGGCACACGATGATGAACACAAGATCGATTTTGGTAGCGTACGCCACACGGTACGGATCGACGCAAGAAGTGGCCGAGACCATTGCCGATGCACTGCGCCAAGCCGGGCTGCGGGTGGACCTTGAACTCATACGGGAGGTCAAGAGCCTCGAGCACTATGATGCCATCGTGCTCGGCGCCGCGATCTACAATACCCGGTGGCACCCGGATGCACACGAGTTTCTCTCACAGCATGCGGAGATCCTCGGACGGCGACCCGTGGCGATTTTCTCACTCGGACCGACGACCAGAAACCCCGCCTCGAAAAAGCAGTCTCTCCGCCAGTTGGACAGAGACCTTGAAAAGTATCCCTGGCTGAGACCGGTGGCTCTTGAGATGTTCGTCGGAAGGTTCGACCTGTCAAAACTGGGGCTCGGCGCGGTCGGGCGGCTAGTCCCCCTCCCTGACCAGAGGGACCCGAATGCCGTGCGTGTCTGGGCAAGCGCATTGCCCGCGCGGCTGGAGCGCGCTGAAATTTTGCAGCACGCTTGATTCATTCTTCACGAGACTCGGGAGGAAAAAATGGAAGAGTCATTTACCAAACAAAATGAGACCAAGGAGACGACGACGAATACATGGCGCCGCGTTGCCTGGATTCTCATCCTCATCGTCGATGTGGGATACATCGCGTGGGGCGCGGGGGCCGCGGCATCGCCGGATCACCTCCTCGGCCCGGGTGGCAAGGCGATCCTGCCGGCCGGGTACGAAGGTTTCTCCGGCGGGTCCTGGTCGGAGCTCGCCAGCGCCACTCCGCTGGTCGCAGGATACATGGCGGTGCTTTACCGGATGTACGGCGTGTACAACGTCCTGTTCGGACTCTTGACCAGTGCCATCGCCGTCACTGCCTTCCGCCGGGGTGAACGCTGGGCATGGTGGGCGCTGCTCGTGGGCAACACGGTCGCATTGGTGTCCGCGATGATGTACGACAAAGGCGTGAACGCAATCGGTCCGTTCGAGCTGACGGAATACCTCGGTCTCGTCATGGTCTGGGGAGCGCTCGCCGTCACGGCTCCATTTCTTGCCGCGGGACGGACAAGTCGATCGACGGGCTAACCGATTTCGCTCCGGCAAGGGAGAAGGGGAATAACAGACCATGAAACTGGAAATCATCTCTAAATATCCATCCGGCAACCCAAACCCCACACCGCTCCTTTTTATACACGGAACCATGCATGCTGCCTGGTGTTGGGATGCGCATTTTCTCGATTACTTTGCTCAACACGGCTATGCCGCTCATGCGCTCAATCTGCGTGGGCACGGCAACAGCGAGGGACGAGAAAACTTGCGCTGGACGCGCATTTCCGACTTTGTCGAGGACCTGGCTAATGCGGTTCGGCTACTACCCAGCCCGACCATTTTGATCGGACACTCTATGGGTGGATTTATTATCCAAAAATATCTGGAGGATCACGACGCTCCAGCGGCAGTGTTACTGTCTTCGCCGTCACCGGCCGGGCTTTTGCCGGCAGCACTCCAGATCGCCCGCCGGCATCCGCTGAACTTCGCCAAGGTCAACTTGACGCTCAGATTGTTCCCGCTCGTCGCCACTCCGCAATTGGCACGCGAGGCGTTCTTTGCGGCAGATCTGCCGGATGAACAGCTGTTGGAATATTGGAAACAGATGCAGGAGGATTCTTTTATGGCTTTTCTGGATATGGTCGCGCTTGACCTACCCAAACCTGTGAAGGTAAAGACTCCTTTGCTCGTCCTGGGGGTTGGGCGGGATAACATGCTCAAGCCCAGTGAAATCGAAGCGACTGCTCGGGCATACCATACACAGTGTGAAATCATCCCTGATGTAGCGCATAATAGTATGCTCGA
This sequence comes from Acidobacteriota bacterium, assembly GCA_050257995.1. Classification (GTDB taxonomy): domain Bacteria; phylum Chloroflexota; class Anaerolineae; order UBA4142; family UBA4142; genus JBLMXX01. The sequence goes on from JBLMXX010000503.1 coordinate 2,708, forward strand.
TCCCCGGTGGCAGACCGTAGCAGAGCCGATCCTGGTCTGGTTGGAGAAACAGGATCTGCAGAAACCATCAAGGAGTTCATAATGAAAAAGATTCTGAAATGGACCGCAATTGCGTTCGTCGTGTTGATCAGTCTTACCTTGGCGGCGAGCGTGGCATTGTATTCCATCGGCATGGAAAAACTCACGCGGTCTTATTCAAACATCCCGGTTGAGCAAGTCAAAATCCCCACCGATGCCGATGCCATCGCACGCGGCAAGCACATTGCCACTATCTGGGCGTGCACCAGATGTCATGGCAATAACCTGGGAGGCACAGTAATCACGAGCGATCCAATCGATGGGTACGTACCAATCCTGGGAACCATACCAGCTTCCAACCTGACATCTGGCAAGGGAGGGATTGGTAAGTCCTATACTGATGCAGATTGGATGCGCGCCATTCGGCATGGCGTCAAGCCAAACGGTCACATCGAAATCTTCATGTATGATTATTCGACCATGAGCGACCACGACCTGGGTGATTTGCTTGCGTATCTGAAACAAATCCCACCCATCGATTCGAATCAACCCGCGCTGAGTTATGGACCGATCCTTCCTATCGCGCAAGCGGTTGGGGTGTTCACGCCAGTGGCAGAACTGATCGATCACAGCGCACAGCATGTGGCGGACCCAGTACCGAGCGACACCAAAGGATACGGCAAGTATCTTTCTGCGATTTGTACCGCGTGCCACGGTGGGGGTCTCGTCGCGCCACTGCGAGGCAATTGGAGGCAAGAGGATTTTGTGCGCCTGCTCCGAAGCGGTGTTTTGCCAAATGGAAGCCAGATCGGTGCGGCGATGCCCGTCGGCATCTACAGGGAAATGAATGATACCGAGCTGACAGCACTGTGGCTCTATTCGCAATCACGATAATAACCCATCAATATCTTGAGAAAAAGGAGTAAACCATGAACGGCTATTCGATCGTCTTGTTCTTACACATCGTAGGCGCGCTCGGGTTTTTCGTGGCGCTGGGCTTGGAGTGGACGGGTCTACGGCAAATAGGCAGCGCCGAAGTTCCCGTGCAGGTCCGTGCCTGGATGGGGATCCTCAGCAGCACGCGCAAGGTTGGGTTCGCCTCCATGTTCACGACGGTCATTACCGGTATCATCATGATGCTGACGGTCTGGGGAGGAGCCGCGTGGGTCATCGTCTCGTTGGGGGCACTGGTCCTGGTGATCGCGCTGTCCCTGGTGCTCACCGGCCCGCGCATGGTTCCCATCGGGCGGGCGCTCATGATGGAGAAAGGACCACTGTCACAAGACTTCAGGCGCCTGGCAAACCAGCAACTCCTCTGGATCTCCATCCAGACCCGGATAGCCATCGCCCTGGGAATCGTCTTGCTTAAGGTGGCCAAGCCCGACCTGGCAGGATCACTGCTCATTATCGGCATCGCCATCGTTCTGGGGATTGCCTCAGCCCTGCCTGTATCAGGGCGTGAGCGAGCACAAGAACGCGCGGCGCACTGACCTGCCCCGGCGGGCGTATCCTATCCGCCGTGTACGGGAGCTGGTCGATGTGTTCAGAACTGTTGTGGTTTTGGCCAGAACGGAGGATCAAAGGACGCAGCGTTAGTACGTCAGGATGTTTTTGAGATAACCTTCGAAAAATGCCAGGACGCCAGTCCGGTTGAGATGGTCGGGATTGAAAAAGAATTTCTCGTCATTGTTAACGAGGGAGTAATCGTAGAACTCGACCGAGTTGCGGTCAAGCATTGGCTTGATCGCGGCGTCGAACTCGGCTTCATTCGGAAGCATCTGGTACATGCGCTGCGGCAGCGGCGGTTTGATGACCGTTACCTGGATATGGCGTGATGCCAAGTCGCGCAGCATCTCTTCGAATTCGGTCACGTAATGCTGGAACACGGCTTGGTCCACGGGCTTGGGGTACAAGTAATTGATGCGCTGTGTATCAATCTGCTTAACGGGACGATAGGTCGTCTTGAACTTGGTTTCGTCGTCGGTAATGTCAGGCTTGAACCGGTCCGCGTTATTGATTTTCGAAAACCCCAGGGTGTAATCAAGGGCGGTCGACCGGCTGACCGGATTCTGCCAAAGCATTCGGACCAGCAGTGGATCGAACGGGGCGCGGTCGAATAGACGCACATCCTGCAACCGCGCCTCGTTCCAGTCTTTCGACGTGAATGCAAACGTGTCCAGGAAATAGATCACGCGCATCGTTTGGTGCTGCGCGAGAAAATAGTCCAACAGGAGCCGGTTCACCGTGACGCCGCTGCCGACAATCGAAAGATTGACGATTTTCTTGCCGGTCATTTGTTCCAATTGAGCATTCATATCCTCATAGTCGAACACCGCGGCGTGCGAGGCGCCCAGGATGACGACATCGTATTTCGCCGCCTGTGCGGTCTTGACGTAGAAGAACCGGTTGCGTTTCGCGGTCCGGTACACCAGTTGATCGGCAGCAACATAGATGCAAAGGTAAATCAGGATGCCGACCAGAACGAAGGCTAGACCGTTTCGCCAAAACCTCCTGATGGAATGTTCTTCGAGCGTGCGGGTCGGGGCTGGAGGCACATACGGTGCCGCAGGCGCATCTACTGACATCGAATCCTCTCTCGATTAGAACTGCATATAGACGAATTGCTTGAATCCCCATTTGCCGAGGATGATCAAGCCAAAGATCAGCGCATAGTACACGGCCCAGCGAACATGCACCGGGCGGACGCGCAGTTTTTCCCAGAACATCCGGTGCTCGTCGAGGAGTTCGATCACCAAGAGGACCCCGATCAACACCGCCGAAGTGATAATGTCCTCGGTGTAAGTATAGGAACTGAGCAACGTGGGCAGCCGCGGGAACGACCCGGCCACGCGCGAGAAAACCGCAAGCGCATCCTCAATGGATGCGGCGCGGAAAAAGACCCACGCAATCGTTACGAGGTGAAAGGTAACCAGCGCACCGAGAAGCGAACCGATTACATTCGGCACGCGAAGGATCCGGCCAAGCCTTTCTCGGATCCCCTCGGTCGCGAGCGTCAGGATCTGGTACACCCCGTTCAGTCCGCCCCAAATGACAAACGTCCAGTTCGCCCCGTGCCACAACCCGCTGACGAGAAAGACGGCCATCTGATTGAAATAGAACCGCGGCTTGGAAACGCGGCTGCCGCCCATGGGAAAGTACATGTAATCGCGAAACCAGCGGCTGAGCGAAATATGCCAGCGGCGGTTGCCCCAGAATTCGGGCACCGAGGTCGCCAGGTACGCGCGGCGGAAATTCTCCATTAGGTCAAACCCGAGCACACGCGCCGCGCCAATAGCAATGTCCGAATAACCCGAAAAGTCGCAGTAGATTTGGAACGCAAAGAAATAGCTGGCGATGATGAGCGCGACCGGCGATGAAAAGGCCGGGTGCAAGTAGACCGGGTCTACAAAAGCGCTCAGACGATCGGCGATCGCCATTTTCTTGAACAATCCCCACAGCATTTGCTGCAATCCGAGCGTTACTTGCTCCGGGTCGAAGCGAACCGGCTTGACGAGTTGGGGCAAGAACGACGTGGCGCGCTCGATCGGACCGGCGAGGAGTTTGGGGAAGAAAGAAACGTAAACCATAAATCGCCCAAGGTGTCGCTCGGCGGACAGCTTGCTTTGATAAACGTCGAAGAGGTAACTCAGGCAGGAGAAGGTATAGAACGAGAGCCCGGCTGGAAGGAGCCAATCCAACCTCGGAAGCGCCGGGTCCTGAGTGACTTGGGCGGTCGTGAGCAAATCGCCTAGAGAAGCGGCAAAGAAATTAAAATACTTGAACACGAACAGCGGCAGCAGTGAAACGATGGCTCCGGTGACGAGCACCAGTTTGCGGTTGACCGGTTTTTCCGTCCGCGCGACCGCCCAGCCCGCGCTATAGGCGACGAGCATACAAGCGACCAGCAATAACACATAGTTGACATTGAAGTTCGCGTAAAAGTAGAGACTCGCGACCGCCAACAGAATCCAGCGGAAGCGGTGAGGAACAAGATAGTAGACGACGACGAGCGCCGCGAAGAAGATGAGAAATGAAAATGAATTGAAGAGCATGGGAATCCCCAAGCCTTTGGAATCTGTGCCGAGGGGCTAATAGTCAGTCCAGGTATCCAACAGTTGCTTGGGTAGCTGCGGGACCGGTCGATCGGGGTTAAAGTTCTTTGCAAGATAGTCATAGGCGGCTTTGAAATCTCCGTCGCTCATCCGCGGAACCCTGTCTCTGTGATTCCTGGCGCTGTTGTCCCATTGCGCCTGCGAATACTGCAAGATCACCAAAGGCACAAAGGTGTGACAAGTGGTGCAGTTATCGAGCACGGCCTCCCGGCCTGTGCCCGGTGGAAAGATCGCATTCATGTCTAGCTTTGTCGTCAGCGTTGGCGGTGCGGCCGCTTTAGTGGGAATCGTAGTCTGCGCGGTGGTTGGCGTGGGCGCGGGAGACGGTGCGGCCGCTTTAGTTGGAGCTGCCGTCGGCACAGTGGTCTGCGAGGGGGCGGAGGTCTCCGCCGCCGCTTGGGTGGGACTGGCCGCTGGAACGGAGGTCGCGGCTGCTGGGAAAGCCGTTGCGGGCGCAGAAGGCGGCGCCGCCGGCGCGGCACAGGATACTGTGAGAATTCCGACGACGAGCACACTCAGCGCCACTATTCGACGAATTGCCATTTCGTTCTCCTCTAATTATTGAAAGACCCCATTGCCTGCTGAAATCTATTCGCCTATCCCTGGCTGTTGCTTCAGAAACCAGTCGGGTAGCTTTGGCTCCGGCTTGGTATCGTTAAAGTTCTCCATGAGATAGTCAAATTCCAGGTCATAATCGGCTGAAGTGACACCGGACGCTTTGTCCTTGTGGTCCTCCTTAAGGCTCAGCCAACGTGCCTTGGGGCGTTGACCCATAATAACGGGCGCGAACGAATGACAGGTGGTGCAATCCCGAAGGACCAGCTCTCGACCGGGACTCTTGGGGAAATAGTCGTCCAGGTTTATTTTTTGTTGCCCGCCCGATGAGGGTTGCTGTGTGGGCGTGGCAGATGCCTTGGTCGCCTGAGCGCCCGTCGTCGGCGGAGCGCTGGATGTTGGCGCCGTGGTCGCGGTGGATGGCACAGGTGCTGTTGTCGGCGCCGTGGTCGGCGCCGTGGTCGCGGTGGGCGGCACGGGCGCCGTGGTCGGCTGAGCGGTCGCGGTGGGTAGCACGGGCGTTGCAATGGGCTGTACGATGCCCGCATTGCAGGATACGATGAGCGCGGCGCCGATGATAAGGGAAACCCCTGTGAATAATCTCCTCACAACAATACCTCCGCGGTTTTGAGATATCGGTGGTCTCGCGTCGAATCATTCATTCTGCGATCCCTGGTGCAGGTGGGTTGCCCTAGTATTGTTCGTAATCCACGGGTGCCGTTCGCGTTTGTATGCGTCCTTCCAGAGAGAAGAAAGGGACAAGGACCTCGCGCTTGCATTCGGCGGCCGGAAATTTGTCTTCGGTCAATCGCCGCAATGCGTCCATAACATCCTCGTCGTAAAATTGCTCAAGGCACGCACCGCACACATGCGCGGGAATATCTTCGACGACAAACAACTGGTCGCCTTGCCATATCACAGTCTTGACCTTTGCTGGATTCATCGGTTGATTGCAGCGCGGGCAATGTGATACCTGTGAAGCTAATCCGTCCATCTTACTCTATTACTCCTGAACATATTCCCATCGCTCCTTCTTCCCTGAAGGTGAGGGAAGAAGGAGCGATGCGGTTTTGGGTCGAACCTTGCCCCTTACCACTCACGCGGGACCTAGAGCTTCATCAATTTTTGCGCGGCGTCGACGATCTTGGGGGCATCCGGGCGCATCCACGCCATCATCCCTTTGGCGCCAGGACCGGGTGCATCGGGATAGGCGATCCGCGCGCATTTCGTGCCGGGGACCTTTTGCACGACTTCGGCGATCACATGGGAACCAAAGCCGGCCGTGTAATTCCCGTGATCCACGACCAGCATTCGCCCAGTCTTTTTTACCGAGGCGGTGAGCGAGTCCACATCCAGCGGTTTGAGCGTCCGCGGGTCAATGTACTCGACGCTGATACCGGCCTTGGCGATATCCGGCAACGCCGCTTGCACATCCACCGTCGCCGGAGCCCACGCCACGATAGTCAAGTCCTTACCTTCCTGCCGCACGACGGCTTTGCCGATCGGGACCTCGTAGGCGTCATCCGGCACATCGGGCTGTTCACCCGAAGCGACCTCACTGTAATCGCGGAAAACGACCGGGTCCGGATCGTGAATCGCGGCGACCATGAGCCCCTTGGCATCGTAGGCGTTGCTGGGCACGACGACCTTGATCCCCGCCATATACGCGTACATCACTTCGCAGCCCACGTCCGTGTGCTGGCCTGCGGAGCCCTGCCCGCGGCGTGACCCAAGGATCCAGAGCACGATGGGCATACCCGCTTGCCCACCGGTCATGCTGCGAATTTTCCCGATCTGGTTAACGACGAACTCGACCATAAAGACTTCGGCCTGGTACGGGAATTTGGCAACGACGGGCATTCCGGACGCGCCCATCCCGGTCGCCCATCCCGCGTACCAAGCTTCATCAATCGGCCATCCCCATTGTCCCGAGGTGCGCGGGAATGGGAATTCTTGTCTCAGGTCCAATATCTCCCCGGTCGGTAAGGTCGCCACCGGCATCGCATACTCATAGCAATGGCAGAGATTGGGGTCCTTGCGCATCTCCTGAGCAAGACCTTCGAGGATCGCATAAGCATACGGTTTCTTTGGCATTTGATCTTCTCCTTTCTGATAGGGTCCTACACGGCCGGGGCCACGGCGCCAAAGAATTGGGTCGGGGCGACGCTACCCTTGGCATACACGTTCAGCAATCCATCCGATGGTTTGGGGTCTGCGGCTTGGCGCGCGAACTCGATAGATGCATCCACTGCGGCCTGAGCATCCGTCTCGAGCTTGGTGAGTTCATCCGCGGTGGCCAGTTTCCTGTCCAGCAGGAACGTCTTGTAGCGGACGATGGGATCACGTCCCATCCAGGCGCGCACCGCCTCGTCAGAACGATAGGGCAGCCCGAACGCGCCTTCCACGCCGACTTTGGCGCCGGCGGTCCCCGCGTGGTCATACCAGCGGAAGGTCAATGTCTCGATGACGGTAGGTCCGCCGCCGGAGCGCGCGCGATCCAGGGCGTCATTCGTAGTGGCATAGACGCTCGTAATGTCGTTCCCGTCAATGGTGAAGGATGGGACGTTCAACCCCTTGGTATAATCCGCGAGCGTTTTAGTGGGGGTGACGGTTGCCATCGCAATGCCCTGCTGCTGGAAATTGTTTTCGATGACAAAGATAACGGGGAGTTTCATATTGGCAGCATTGCGAACGGCGCTAAAATAGTACACCGAGTTCGCCGCGCCGTCTCCGCCGAAGGCGACGGCCACCTGCTTGGACTTGCGGACCAAAGCGCCGTAAGCCGCGCCCGCGGCGATGTACCAGGACGCGCCCACGATCCCATTCATTCCCAGGATCGATTTGGACAGGTCGGTCATGTGCATCGATCCGCCGTATCCCTTGTCGTACCCGGTGTTCTTGAAAAAGATCTCCGCCGACATCTTGTTGAGATCGCCACCTTTCGCCGCCAGGTGACCATGGCCGCGGTGAGTGCTGACGATATAATCGTCGTCGTTCAGTGCGGTCATCACGCCGTTCGCGACCGCCTCCTCGCCGATGTACATGTGAAACGCGCCGTAGAGACCGTCCTTGCCGCCGATGAACAGGTCCTTGAACTTGGTCTCCCATTTGCGACTCACAACCATTCGATGGTAGGCGGTCAAGAGCTTGTTCTTGTTCAGGGCGGCGAACAAGTCCGCGGCTTTCCCGTCCGGAATCTTTTCGGGAGGAAGGAATTTCAAGTCATCGGCGGGCTGATAGTTGGGATTACCGCCGGGTCCGGTCGTGGCTAACGCGAGACATTGTTGCTGATACAGAGGGCTTGCCGAGGGCGCCGCCGGGGATTGCATCGATGCGAGTGCCTGGGTAGCGCTGACGGATACGAAAGCAGCGGATGCGCCTGCCGTACCTAGAACTTTCAGGAAGGTACGCCGGTCAACCTTTCCTTTTAGGATCTCTTGGTCTGACATAGCCTAGAACCTCCTTGTGTGGCTGAGCGGTTTGTTCGATTTTCCCGTCATGGTGGTTAGCTTCACTGCTGGATGGATCACCCCCTTCAGCGATCACGACCTGTGTCGCCACAAAAACAAATGGGCTCACTCCAATGCTCGGAGTGAGCCCTTATTCGGCTTCAATGCCAGAAATTCAATGCGTGCTGCGCAGCAGAACCCTGCCCGTTCCCCGAGCAAATTCGCATTGGAAACACAATAACATTGTTAAAGCCCGCGCACAACACCTGAATGGGTAGGTAGTGAGCCTACTCTTTTCACACAGGCACGGACAACGTCGCGGTGTAAGTAATCTCTGCATACTGATCAGTAGTCTATTGCTTGACGTATGCTCAGTGTCGAACGGCACTTTGCTAATCCTATGCCGTTGTGTCGCCATGCATATTATGTAATGGAGAATCGCTAAAAGCACCGATCGCTCTTGCTTCAGGATATGTTGGTTCTTCGCCAACTCGGTCAGCGAGCATAGTCCGTACGCGGCCACCCTCGCCCGCCTCTTCACCGCACGGAGGACGAGGATGCATATGGCACCCTCAGGAGAATGACGGAGATGAGGAAGTGAGCGAGCAGGATGATGACATCGGCAGCCACGGCGTGGATTAGGGACCGGAGATTGCCCCGAGAATGCTTCTCAGCCCTCGGCTCGCCGCCGCCGGAATGACCGAATAGTGCGTCTCACCCTCGAGGATGTTCACGTCTAGCGTGAGGTTCGGGTAATTTCGCGCGCAGAGCAGAGAGGTCAACTTGAGCACATTCGCGATCATCTGCTCGTTTTCCCGTGAGCCCGCCGACAAAAAGATGCGGGCAGGCAGGTCAGAGTGCTGCGCCGCAAAACGTTCTTCATATTCATAAATCGCTTCCTGGTCCCACCAGATCGAAGGGCTTGCGATGAGAAAGCGATGGAATAACCCGGGAGCCGTGAACAAGGCGTAGAGCGCGAACAGACCGCCGCGGGAATCTCCGAACATGGCACGCCGATTGGGGTCGGTGCGGTAGTTGAGATCGACGAGAGGGATCAGTTCGCGCTGGATAAACTGCAGAAATTTTTCCGCCCCACCCGTGCCCGGACCCTTGACCGTAGGCGTCAGGTCGCGCGTTCGCAAAGGAACCGTCTCATTCAGATCCGTTACCGGATAGCCGATGCCGACGAGAACCGCTTCCGGGATTTCCCCTCCCAACCACAGGACCTCGCACACACTTTTAACGAGTGGAAACTCTAGATTGCCATCCAGGATGTAGAGAGCCGGGTAGGTTTTGTTCGAGAAGGCATAGCCGGGCGGCAAGCCGACGAAGATGGAGTATTCCTCAGAGGCGAAAGATGAGGTGAGGGTAAAGCATTCGGTGTTGCTTAATGACGCTTGGACGAGTGCGACCATCGTCTCCGTTCCTCGATCTGTTCCTACTGATATCCGGTTCGCTCCGCCTGCAGAATAACAGAGCGCATTGTCGATGTCATCGTTCAAACTATGAATCTTGTCTGAAAGAAAAGGACCGCTTTTGACGAGAGGTCGCGTGCTACTTTTTCATACCCTCCTCATTGAATTTTGGTATTGTTTGGGGTAAACTGGGGGACGGTAACGCCCCACTTTTTCGACGGTGGTACGCGGCTTGACGGAGAAAGGCGATGTTGCGAGTATTACGGTATCATAACACGAATTATTTCTTTGTGGAGAGCGCTGCGGATCACAAGTTGCTCGCCATTGACGCCGGCTGGCCCTGCACGCTCAACGAATACCGGCATGAGATGAAAAAGATCGGATTGAACTATCAAGATATTGCCTGGGCGATCGTAACCCATTTTCATATGGACCATGCCGGACTGGTCACCGACTTGATCGCCGATGGCGTTCACTGTGTTGTCTTTGAAAGGCAAATGGAAGCCATCGATCCGATGGAAAAAACAATCTGGAAGAATTACAAAAGCTATAGAGCCATCGACAAGTCCAAATTGACCACCTGGAGAATATCCGATTCAAGGGATGCTCTGAGAAAAATCGGCATCTCCGGTCAAGTCCTGCGGACCGACGGCCACTCGCCGGACAGCATTAGTTTCTTGTCCGACGAAAAAGAAGTGATCATCGGAGACCTATATCCAATCGAACTCGTGATGCCCGACGATGAGAAAAGCAACAAAAGCTGGGAATTGATCCTGGACAAAGGCGGCGAAAAGATTTTCCCGAGTCATGCCAACGCTTTTTTGCTGTGATTTTCGCCGCATACCAATTTTCAAGTTGTGTGTTATAATATGGCAGCACGTCCTCGCTCCGCGGTCTGAAGGAGCAAGCATCGCTCACGGCGGGCATCCACCCAAAGTGCGCATCCATTAGCCCCGTTCTGGCAGGCGCCAGGGTGGGGCTATAGTTTTGTAATCCGCTGCCGCCTCATCCATCGGACTAAACAAGCGGCAAGGAGGACCCGTGAGACTGAACATTCCTCGTCCCGGATTGCAGCTCAAGATTGTCGCCTGGTCGTTTATTCCTGCCGCCATCATCCTCCTCGGCGTTACCTTGGTCTCTGCTTCCCTCCTGCAAGCCGTCCTCGAAGCGCTTATGATCGAAAACAATCGGGAGACCACCGAGGTCATGGCGGGGCAAATCGGGGCGGAATTGACGACCCTGGTAGATGCACTCGAGGATGCGGCCCGGACTCCCGGCTTGCTTGGCGGGGATGGCTCTGACGCGCGCGCCGCCCTGCAAGCGACCGCACGCGGTCTCGCGACCTTCGACGGTGGAGTGGTCGTGCTCGATCAAAATGGGACGGTGGTGGCGGCGGAACCCGCGCGGGATGTGTCGCGCCCGGAGGACTGGTCGGACCGACCTTTTTTCCGCCAGATGTTTGACTCCCCCGGTCCCGTCCTTTCGGATGCCGGTCTCGATCACCCCCGGGATGCCCAAGTCGTCAGTCTGGCCGTGCCCATCACGACCGCCGACGGACAATTTCTCGGAGCGCTCGCGGGACTGTTACGCGTCGATGCGACCGGCACGCTCACCCGCCGCCTGGCACCTTTTCGGACCTGGCCCAGCACGGACGAGTACGACCTTACCGATCCCGGACCCGTGAAGGCGACATTCCTGGTGGACCACAATGGACAGGTCGTGTTTCATTCGGAGGCGAGCCAGGTTGGACGGAATAGCGCGTCCGAGACTGCCGTCCAGAGCGTCATGGCGGGGAGGCAAGGTCCGATCAGCAGCGCCGAATTCCGGGACAAACCAGTGGTCACCTATTTTGCTCCGGTCCCCAATACGGGATGGGGATTCCTGGTGGAGCAACAACGCCCGAGCGTAATCGGCTTTTACGGGCGCTACTTTCAGCTGCAGACGGTCCTCTTTGGGGTAGCCCTCCTGGTCCCGGCGGGCCTGGTCGCCGTGGGGGTGAGACGCATCCTCGGACCGATCCGGCAGGTGACCGCCGCGAGCCGGCAGATTGCCGCCGGCGATCTGCGGCAAGTGATCCGTGTGCGGACCGGAGACGAACTGGAAGAGCTGGCGAACCAGTTCAACCGGATGTCTGCCAATCTGCGCGAATCCTATCGCGCGCTGAAGGAACGGGAGGAGCGGCTCGCCCTCGTCATCCGCGCCACCAACGACGGAATCTGGGACTGGGACCTGAAAATGAACCAGGTCTATTTTTCGCCGCGCTGGAAAGAGATGCTCGGCTACGCGGATGGCGAAATCGGCAACAGCTTTGACGATTGGAGGCGTCTCATACATCCCGGCGATGCCAGGCGCGCCCTCCAGTCCGTCGAGGATTGTTTGCAGGGCAAGACCACCTCCTACGAAGTAGAGCACCGCTTGCAGCATAAAGACGGGTCCTATCGATGGGTCCTCGCGCGCGGCATTGCGCTCTGGGAGGCACAGGGCCAGCCGTACCGGTTGGTCGGAGCGTATACCGACATCACCGATCGCCGGCGGACCGCCGAGACCCTCCAGGCGCGGCTCGCGTTCGAACGCCTAATCACCGGCATCTCCACCGAATTCATCAACCTCGCTCCCGGCGAGATCGACGCCGGAATCCAGCGCGCCCTGAAAGCGATCGGCGAATTTGCAGGCGTCGACCGCAGTTACGTTTTTCTGATGGCGAACGACGGCACGGCGATGGAGAACCTGTACGAATGGTGCGCGGACGGCATCGAGTCGTTCATCGCAAAGATCCAATCGATTCCTCTGGAGACTTTTGCGTGGTCCATGGAACGGTACAGGCGGATGGAAGTCGTACACGTTCCTTCCCTCGGGGCGCTGCCGGCAGAAGCGAGTGCCGAGAAACGGGAATTCGAATCAGAAGGGATCAAATCGCTGATCAATGTCCCCATCGCCTACGGCGGCAAGCTGGTCGGTCTGCTCGGCCTGGATTCCGTGTCAGCGGAGACGACCTGGTCGGACGATACCATCGCGCTGCTCCGCATCGTCGGCGAGATCTTTGCGAACGCGTTGGAGCACAAGCGGGAGCAGGCGCTTCAGGCGGGACAGCGCCATTTCCTGGAGTTGCTCGCGACGGGCGGCGATTTCTCCGCGATGCTCCATACGTTGATCCGGATCGTCGAAGAACAATGGCGGGGCATGCTCGGCCTGATCCTACTCCTGGACGAGGATGGACGGCACCTGCACATTGGCGCCGCGGTGAGCCTGCCTCAAGATTACGTGGACTCGATCGAAGGGTTGGAGATCGGACCGCTGGTCGGGTCGTGCGGGACGGCTTGTTATCGCCGCGAGCGGGTCATCGTCGAGGATATTCTCACCGACCCGCGCTGGGATGGCTTGCGCCACCTCGCCGTCCAATACGGCTTGCGCGCCTGCTGGTCAGAGCCGGTCATTTCAAAGAACGGCAAGGTGGTCGGGACATTTGCCATGTACTATCGCCAACCCCGCGCTCCAACTCGGGACGAGCTGCAAACGATCGCGACGGCTGCCCATCTGGTCGGCATCGCGATCGAACACCAGCAAGCTCAGGAGGCGCTTGTCCGGAGCGAAGCCGAGTTACGCCATGCGTACGAATCTCTGGAACACCGCGTACAGGAACGCACCCGCGAACTCGCCGCGCTCAATTCGATCGCTACCGTTGTCAGCCAATCGCTCGAATTGAAAGAGATCATGAGCAGCGCGCTGGACAAGACGATGCAAGTGATGGGAATGGAGTTCGGAACCGCGTATCGT
>JBLMXX010000504.1:0-6422 GCA_050257995.1 Acidobacteriota bacterium
CACGGCCGCCTGCACCGCCGCACTCAGGTTCTCGCCCCAGCCCACCTGGAGCGGCTGCACGCCGAAGAAAACGATCCGGGGAAGTTTCACTCCCAATGCCTGTGCCAGGCCAAGGGCATCGGCGACTCCGGAGCGATGCAGTGAGAATCGCTCGGCGGAACCGGTCAGCGTTAGCGCTTCCGGAGGGAACTGCCTGACGGTTCCGGGGGGCGCTCCCATTTCGGCAGCATCTATTATAATCACTTGCCGTCTACCTTCCAAAAGGTTGACCAGCCCCACCCCCGGCGTTCCGCCATCCAGCACCTCGACCCCTTCCGGAAGGGTCCGTTGTTCCAGCGCCTGGATCACGCGGCAGCCCACGCCGTCATCGCCCTGCAGTGGGTTGCCGAGACCGAGAATCAACGTGGGTTTCATGACTAGACAAACTTGACGGTCAGGAAATGGACGGAACACGATATGCATGGATCGTACGCGCGCACCAGCATCTCCAGCGCCAGGGTCACCTTTTGCTCGCCCTGGTCGAGGATCTCCGGCACGAGCTTGCGCATGTCCGCTTCGATGTTCGCCAGGTTCTGACCGGTCGGGATGATGCAGTTGGCGTTGGCGATCTTGCCGTCCGCGTCGATTTCGTAGTCATGGTAGAGCGTGCCGCGCGGGACTTCGCACGCGCCGACGCCGGCGCCGCCTTTCCCGTCGAACGCGGGCAGGGGTTCCGGCTTGATCCCGCGGGCGACCAGCTCGTCGCAAATCGAGATCGCCTCTTCGAGGCAGTGGACCATCTCCACCACCTGCGCCGCCGAGTTGAGATACGGGTTGGTGCAGACCGGCTTGAGTCCCAGGCGGGCGGCCGCGTCCTTCGCGAGCGGGTGCAGTTGATCATAGTTCAAGTTAAAGCGGGCCAGGGCGCCGACCATGTAGGACTCGCGGCGGTGCTGCGTGTGCTTGGCGGACGAATGAGGCACGAGGTGCTCGTTCGTCACCCGACCGTAGTCTTCCGTCCGGTAGGCGGCGCCGTCGGTGCTCGTGATCGTCCCGTCGATAAAGGCGTATTCATCCGGCTTGGACAGCGCGACGTATTCGGTCTCGCGCTCAAAGGAGGGCCAGGGCAGGGTCTGGAACAGGGCGATCGTGTCCTCCATATCCTGGCGCGCCGCTTCGAGCCGGGTCCGCAGGGCTTTGATTTCGTCGATGGTCGGCACGTGAGTAAACCCGCCGACCGCCATCGCGATCGGGTGCGTATGCCGTCCCCCGATGACGGCGCACAGGTCTCCGGCGAGTTTCTTGAGACGCAGGGCGCGAAGCACCGCTTCCGGCGCAATAGACGCCAGCGGGATGACGCTGCCGACTCCAAAAAAGTCCGGTGCGACCAGCATGTAGGTGTGCAGGACATGGCTGTCGAGCATTTCGCCGTCAAACATCAATTTGCGGAGCAGGACGGTCTGTTCCGAGGGCTGTACTCCGAGCGCGTTCTCCGTCGCGCGCAGCGAGGCGGTCGCATGCCCGACCGCGCAGATCCCGCAGATGCGCGAGGTGATGTGACTCGCCTCGGTATAGGGACGGCCGCGCAGCATCGCTTCAAAAAACCGCGGCGTCTCGACGATCTCCAGCCGGCATTCTTCCAGGACGCCGTTGCCGGCGTTGATCACAATATTGCCGTGCCCTTCCACGCGCGTCACGTGGTGGACGTCAATTTGCATCGTATTGGTCATGGGAGTTCTCCAACGGGTTCGTTGCGGAGTAGAGTTCCGAAGTCTCCAAGACTTCGGAAGTCTATCCAACTGTCTTGCTCAGCGTATACGCGCCGAACATCGTCATCCGCGCGCCAAGGTCGTGCGGTGTCAGTCCATGCTCCACCAGCACGTTCTGCATCGATTCCGGATTGGGGTTGGAGATCAGTCCCCGGCATCCCTCGCAGCCCACGCCGAAAGTCGGGCAGATGGCATTGCAGCCTGCGCGGGTGATCGGTCCCAGGCAAACGCCGCCCTTGTCAAAGAGGCAGACGTTCTCCTTTACTTTGCACTCCATGCACATCGGGTAATCCGGGACCGGCGGTCTTTTGCCGCGCAGCAGGGCTTGGACGACCGCGATGAATTCGTTGCGATCGATCGGGCACCCGGGAATAAAGGCATCCACCGGGACCACCGCCGAGAGGGGCCGCGCGGCATAAGTAGGATACCACTCCGCCCGGTCGCCGTAAACGTACCGGCGCGCATCCTCCAGAGGCGAAAGGTTCTTGATGGCGTTGACGCCGCCGATGTGCGCACACGCGCCGAGCGCCACCAGTACCTGCGCCTGCGCGCGGATGGCAATAAGCCGGGGCTCGTCCTGCTCGCGCGTGATGGCGCCCTCCACGAACGCGACGGCGTAATCTTCGCCGCGTTCGCTGATCGCCTCGCGGAACTGGACAATCTCCACCACGTTCAGCAGATCGAGATGGGTCTCCAGCGAGTCCACCACGGTCAACTGGCACCCTTCGCAGCTTGTAAAGTCAAAGAAGGCAACTTTGGGTTTCATCCTAACGCCTCCTCGACCCCCTTGATCTGGGCATACGTGAACGAGGGACCGTGCACGCAGCAGTACAGTTGGTTGATCTGGCAGTGCCCACATTTGCCGATGCCGCACTTCATCCGGCGTTCCAAGGACAGCCAGATTTCTCCTTCCGGGATGCCTTTGCTGAGCAATTCCATCAGGACGAAACGGTACATCACCGGCGGACCGATCGTCACCGCGACCGTGTTGCGCGGGTCGACCGCGATCTTGGGGAACAGTCGGGTGATAACGCCCACGTTGCCCCGCCAATCGGCGTCGCCGCGGTCCACGGTAACGTGAAACTCGACGTCGTCGCGCTCGGACAGGGCTTGGAGTTCTTCCTTGAAGAGCAGGTCGGCGGGCGTCTTGGCGCCGTACAGGATGACAACCCGACCGTAGGCACCGCGCTCGTCGAGCACCTGGTTGATGACGCTGCGCGCGGGTGCGAGCCCCAGCCCGCCCGCGGCGAAAAGGATATCCTTGCCTTTGAACCTTTCAAGCGGAAAGCCCGCGCCAAAGGGTCCCCGCACCCCCAGGTGAGACCCTTCGCCCAGTGCGTGGATGGCTCCCGTCACATCGCCAACCTTCCGCACGCACATTTCGAAGGTGCCGTTGCTGCGGCTGGGCGACGAGGAGATCGAAATGGGGATTTCGCCAATCCCTAACAAGCTGACCTGCACGAATTGACCGGGGCGATGCCCCAGCGTCGTCCCCGCCGGCAGTTGGATGGTGAGGAGTTTCTCCAGCGGAGTCATCGGAGTAATCTTTACGATCTTGGCAGGGGTGGGCACGTAAACGGATTCAGAAACGGGTATCGGCATTCTATCCTCCTTTCCTCAGGCGGTTCTCGCCTGGTGGAGTGTGTTAAACACCTGGACGGGCGAAATGTGCACGAGGCACGAGCGCGCGCAGCGACCGCAGCCCACGCAGCCCAGTTCGCCGAACGCATCCGGCAGGTATTTGGCTTTGCGGAAAAAGCGGTGCCGCTGCCGGTGCCCGAGCGACTTGCGAAAATTCTCGCCGGTGGCGACGCGCGCAAACTCCTCCAGTTGGCAGCAGTCCCACATCCGGGCACGCTCGCCGCCCGACCCGTCCAGAGATACCTGGTCCGTCACGTTAAAGCAGTAGCAGGTGGGGCATACGATGGTGCACTGGCCGCAGCCCAGGCACTTGTTTCCCAGTTCGTCCCAGAGGGGATTTTTATAACTCATCGCCATCAGGGACGGCAGTTCGCTCGCGTCAAAGTCGAGCTTGTACGTAAATCGCGGCCATTTCTCGGAAAGCACGCGGTTCAATCGCGCGATGTCATCCCGGGTCGCCTCGACCGTCCGGGCGTGCTGTGCGAGCAGCGCTTCGCCCTCGTCCGAGCCCGCGTCGATCGCGTAGGAATCGCCGAGGTCCGTCAGATGCAGGTCGTACCCTTCGGTCCCGGTCAGCGTGCCCATGCTCTTGCAGAAGGAATGCTCGTCGCAAGGAGCCAGGCATTCGATGCCGATGATAAGGGTGTTGTCCCGCCGCTTGTGATAATGGGCGTCGCGATAGTCGCGCGTGAACGCGCCGTCGAGCAACCGCATGGCGTGGATGTCGCACGTATGAGCCCCCAAGAGAATGGTCGGACGCGCGTCGAACACCGGCTGGACGGAAAAGGGGTCATTGGTCTGAAAGGTAAAGAGCGTCTCTCTCTGCGGCAGAAAGGCTTTCTTGAGCGGGAGAATGGTCGTGTTGTAATCCAGCCGCAGTTCGGAAACGTGCCGGATCGCCGCAAAGACAAATTTGTTCTCCTTGGCGACAGGTCCCAGCACCTGGTAATGGCTCTGCAGGCTGGACACGAACGGTCCCAGGTCGTCCTTGTGGATGATTTTCAGCCTCATAGAATTCTCCTCGAACCGGGTCCTCTAACGTTATCTCCGCAAAATGAATGCGCCTGTCCAATGCGGCTCGCATTCGGACAGGCGCACCTTACCCTCGCGGATCCCGTAAACATACTGGCGCGGTGCTTCCTCGCACCGCGTCCATATTATGGCACCCGTTGGTCAAATTCGGGTCAGAATTCGGTCCAAACTTGGCGGTCTGTATTATTTCTTGACGGCTTGGTAGACGCGGTCAGCGATTCTTGGGCGGCGACTCTTCGGAACCCATTTCAACCAGCAGTCGCCATGAATTGCGCAAGACGATGCCAAACAACACTACGACCAAATATCCGATGACCAGCTGCAGCCCGGGCGACGTGCCTTGACGCAGCATCTCAATGCCGAGGTCTCCCAGGGCGAGATAGGTGAGCAGCGGCGAGGCAAGCCACCACAGGATCTCGATCACTTTTTCGCGGCGTCCCCTGAATACGCCCCGCCACACCGGCGCCCACGCGACGAGGAGGCGATACGCTCCGACCCCGCTGACCGCAAGGATGACTGAGCCGACAAAGCGGCTATCGGATGCGGGGAAAAGCATGAGTAACGACAGGGCAAATAGCATTAGGTAGTTATAAAACGTGGAGCGTGCCACGGCATTCCAACGCCCGCCGGGGTCCGCGGTGAGCGTCCCGATGTGCATTTGGGTCGCCACAAACAATAACCCGAGCAGCGTCGCGGACGCGCCCGCCGTAACGCTGTAGAAATTACTCCAGTCTAACAACGGTTTACCTCCTCTGCACTCATACTTCCGGACAGACCGTGCGGCGGAGCGCCAACTGAGCTACAATGGCGTTTACAGAATCACGCGTCTCGATAGACGGCAACATATGAAAGGAACAAATTGCAGACTCTAAAACGGATCGCCCTCATCTATGAACGCGCGCTCCCGGATTAAGGCGAATATCGCGATCGGATGGCGGAACACGGAGGTGGCGACTGAATCGACTTTACGTCCTGGGGGACGATTATACAGGATATTCTGCCGCCTGCGCGCATGCGGTCGCGGTCTTATGTCATTGCGAACCCCCGATTTGCGGGGGCGACGCAGTCCCTAACATGGACTTGCGGAATCAACATTTTGCCGTGAAATAATTTACGCGCCGGAACGAAAATGCCTGCCCCGGAATTCCGGGGCAGGCATTCTTTTATCAGTAGACTTTGTACGTCTAGTTTCTAGGCGGGGCAGCGAACGGTGAAAGAAACGCGAGGGTGTCTTTGCTGAAATAAGACCTGCCGCTGTGGACTGCACGGACCGCCGGGATGATCTCGTCGAACGCGTCTATCTTGCTCACACAGCCCCGGGCTCCTGTGTCCACCGCCTGGTGTACCATTTGCGCGTCCCAGATCATGGCGACGATCAAGACCTGTGAATGGCTCTGGCGCAGTATCTGCCGGGTCGCCTCCAGACCATTTAAACACGGCATCCGGATATCCATCAAGACGACATCCGGCGACAGGTCCTTCGCCAGGTCGACCGCTTCCTGTCCATCTCCCGCTTGAGCCACCACCTGCATATCTTGCTCCCTCGTCAATAGGGCTTGCAAGCAGTTCCGCAGGAGTTTACGATCGTCCGCAATGAGCACACGAATCATTTCGCACCCGTCCTTTGTTCAGGTCCCCTATATTAATAGTGGTTATAAGGGGGCTGAAAAATACAGACGGGGGCTTGTCCCCACCTCACGACATAACGCGCGCAAAGACTTCTTCGATGGGTATTTCTCTCGCCGCCAGCCCTTGCTCGTGCGAGTAACGGATTAGGGACTGGACCACGTGCCGGTTTGCCTCGATTCCATAGGGCCAAAAGTCCTTCCCCATCACGCGTTCCGTCCGCTCTGCCTCGTCCATCAGCCATGGGAGTGTAAAGCGCAGGGCATCCGTCTCGTGCAGGTCCTCGTAGCACATCTGTTTCGCTTGCTCGAATGCCTGGAAGAGATGGGTGGGCACCCAGGGATATTGCTCGGCGATCTCGCGCCGCACGATCAG
>JBLMXX010000505.1:0-4226 GCA_050257995.1 Acidobacteriota bacterium
AGGTGATGAGCCAGAAAACAAGCCGGCGCATGAAGATCACCCGGACGTTGATACGCGCATCATCGACCTTCTCACAGTCCTAATCCTTCCCGGTTGATGTCTCGAGCCTCTTGCTTACCGCGATTCCCCATCGCGCCAGTTCTTCGAGCACTTTCGCCGCCAACGGCTCGACCTGTGCAGCGATCGCCGGGCTGAGATCAAGACCCGGTTCCAGGCGCTCGGCCTGCACGCCCAGGAGAATCACTTCGCCGGGAAAATGCCCCCGCAGTTGCGCGAGCCCGAGCAAATCCTGCAATCCGACTTGATGCGGCGAAACTTTGGGACCCAGAAACGCCGGTATCTCTGCATTGCGCAATCGCACAAGTGCTCCCGGCTCCTTGTCCGCCTTGACGGCGTCGACGACCACCGCGCGGTCGGATTCCTCCAGTACGTGCAGCAGATCAAGCCCCAACGTGCCGCCGTCCAGTACGGTCACGTCGTTCGGAAACGCATACGCGGCTTGGAGTTGCTCGATGACACGCACGCCGACGCCTTCGTCCTGCAAAAGGACGTTGCCGAGACCGAGGACGAGTGTTTTCATGCTTGCCCATGCCAATCCGGCTTGATATGAAAGACGGAGGACGCCGCGCGCTCGCCCTCCGTCCGGCTCTTCTCCTTCCCCTGACTACGAGCCCCCACCGTTCACTTTCTTCAGCAATTCCGCATGAACAAACTTAAACCCGCTGAAGATACTCGACATCAAACCGTTCCCTTCTTCCGAGTCCACCAGGAACGCACTGTAAACGTGGTGCAGCGCGAACGCGATCAGCAGCCACATGATGAGATGGTGAACCAGCCTCAAGTCCTGGTTGCTCACAAGGCGGAAGATCCAACCGGTGAGCTGGTACCACAGCCCGCTCGTGTTGACCTCACCCAGGAGGGCAAAGCCGGTAACGGTTTGCAGAAAGTACAGAAAGACGATGAACGCGTACGTTAGCCCTGCGAGTGCATTGTGCCCGATAACTTCGGGCGGCTCGCGGCGCAAGAAAAAGTAATACTTGAACGCATCGGCCAGTGCCTTTCTGCCGTCCGCCGTCAGGAACGGAAACAAGCCGCGCCAACTCGCCCACTCATTGCCGACAATCGACCAGTACGTTCGCAAAAGCAAGCTCGCGATAAAAACGAACGCCGTCACAAAGTGGGTATAGCGCATGATGCCCATAAAGTACGGACCGTACCACTCGCGGCTGCTGACGAGAATCCACGGATTGCCGATATAGTACCCGGTGAACGACAGCACGACGATGCACGCGACATTGACCCAGTGAGTCAGGCGAACCGGAATCTCCCAAACGTATAACCTTCTCAGCATTTGCACCTCCGGAGGTCTACGTGGTTCGGGGTGGTCAAATCACCCAAGCACCTCATCACCCAAATGCTCCCACCTCCGCCGCCTAAACGACCTTGATCCGTGTGACCTCCTTGCCGCTGGTGTCCACGACATGCACGGCGCATGCCATACATGGATCGAACGAATGGACGGTGCGCAGGATTTCGATGGGGCGTTCCGGATCGGCGACGGGCGTGCCGACGAGCGCCTCTTCCCATGCGCCGCGCTTGCCGCTCGCGTCGCGCGGCGAGCCATTCCAGGTAGACGGCACGACGGCCTGGTAGTTTGCGATCGCGCCATCCTTGACGCGCACCCAGTGACCCAGCGCGCCGCGCGGCGCTTCGAAGAATCCAAAGCCCTTGGCTTCGGAGGGCCATTTGCTCGGGTCCCATTTATCGCCGTTGTGGATCTTGAGATCCCCGCGCTTGATATTGGCCGCCAATTGATCAACCCAGCCTTCGAGCTGTTGTGCGAGGACGAGCGTCTCGACGCCGCGCGCTGCCGTGCGACCGAGCGTGGAAAAGAGGGCACCGGCATCCACGCCAAGCGTCTTGAGCACGAGGTTCACCGTGTCGACCACCGGCTTGACGCCCAATGCGTAGGCGACGAGCATCCGCGCAAGCGGTCCGACTTCCATCGCGTTGCCATCATAGCGCGGCGCTTTGAGCCAGGTGTATTTCGCTCCATCGCCGACCATGGAATCGTACGGCGGCGGCGGTCCGGAGTAGTGCGGCGCCGTTTCACCGTCCCAGGGATGCAGCCCCTTGCCGTCGCCGCCCGCGTAATCGTACCACGAATGCGTGACGTACTCGGAGATCTTTTGGTGATCCATGGGCAGGACCTGGGACAGATTTTTATTGAGGATCACGCCGCGCGGGAGGAACAACGCTTCGGTGTTATTCGGGGTCTGCGGGAACTCGCCGTAGGACATAAAGTTACCGACGCCCGCACCGTATCCCGCCCAGTCTTTGTAGAATGGCGCGACCGCAAGCAAGTCCGGGATGTAGACTTTTTCGACAAACTCGCGCGCCTGCGCCAGCCATTTCTTCATCAGCGCGATCTTGTCCGCGTTAAGCGCGTTCTGGCTGTTGGGATCGATCGGAATTGCCATGCCGCCGACGAGATACGTCTGTGGGTGCGGGTTCTTCGCGCCGAGCAGCGCGTGGATGCGAATGATTTCACGTTGCCAGTCGAGCGCTTCGAGATAATGCGCGACGGCCATCAAGTTCGCTTCCGGCGGCAGCTTGTACGCGGCATGCCCCCAGTATGCGTTCGCGAACAGGCCGAGTTGCCCGGAATCGACAAACGCTTTGAGGCGGTCCTGCACGCCTTTGAAATACGATTCAGAAGAGTTGTGCCAATCGGAGATGGACTGGGCGAGTTTGGAGGTCCCCGCTGGATCGGCTTTCAATGCGCCGGTAATGTCCACCCAATCGAGCGCGTGGAGATGGTAAAAATGGATAACGTGGTCTTGAACATACTGGCTGCCTTCAATCAAATTGCGAATAAGCTGAGCGTTCAGCGGGATCGTGATCCCGAGTGCATCTTCTACTGCTCGCACGGAGCAGGCGGCGTGAACCGTCGTTCAGACGCCTCAGATGCGCTGAGTGAAGAGCCACGCGTCGCGCGGGTCGCGTCCCTTGAGCACCATCTCCATGCCGCGGAACATGGTGCTGGAACTCCAGGCATCGGCGACCTTGCCGCCGTCCACCTGGACTTCCAAACGCAGGTGCCCCTCGATTCGGGTGATGGGATCGATCGCGATTTTCGGCATCAAGCCTCCTTTCCTTCCGGCTTTTGTGCTTCGGTTCCGTCTTGCTCATGCGCGGCGAGCGGCTGCTGGCGCGCGCGGATGGCGCTGAGGATGCCATGCGCGGCGAATACGGCCGCGACACCGCCGACGACGCCCAGCCCGATCTGATCGGCTTGCGCTTCGACGCCAAAACCGGCAACGTCCGGCAGGCGGCGATAGAACGGCGTCATCGTATCCCAGAACGCGACTTCGCTGCACCCGACGCAGCCGTGCCCCGCGCCGACGGGCCACGAGACGCCATCGTTCCAACGGACGGTCGGGCAATTGTGAAACGTCGCCGGACCTTTGCACCCCATCTTGTAGAGGCACCAACCCGCACGGTGATGGTCATCGCCCCATTCCTCGACGAACTGACCCGCGTCGTAATGTCCGCGGCGTTCGCAGTTGTCGTGAATGCGCGTGCCATACGCGAACAGCGGGCGACCGAGTTGGTCCGTCGCGGGCAGCGCGCCGAACGTGAGAAAGTGGACGACCGTCGCCGTGATGTTCGCCGCGTTCGGCGGACAGCCGGGCAAGTTGATGAGCGTAATGCCGGGCACGGCGTCCTTCACGCCCACGGCGCCCGTCGGATTGGGCGTGGCGTTGGGCCAGCCGCCGTAGAACGCGCACGCGCCGACGGTGATGGTCGCCGCGGCGTTGCCGCAGACCTGCCGCGCGATATCGAGCGCGGTGCGTCCGCCGATCGTGCAGTAGATGCCGTTGTCTTTAGTGGGAATCGATCCTTCGACCACGACGAGGTACTTGCCCTTGTTCTGCGCGACCGTATCGTCGAGCGATTTGACGGCGGCTTTGCCGGCAGGTGCCATGATCGTCTCGTGATAGTTGACCGAAAGTGTGTTTAGGACAATGTCGGGGACGGTGGGGCGGCTCGACCGGAGGAACGACTCGCTGCAACCCGCGCAGTCCTGAAATTCCAGCCAGACCAGCGGAGGTCGCGGCGCGGCCGCTAACGCTTCCGCAATCCGTTCGACATAGTGGGTGGGTAGGACAAGGGTGGCGGCCATCGCGGAACAGAACTTTAGAAAATCGCGCCGCGTCACGCCC
>JBLMXX010000506.1:0-7162 GCA_050257995.1 Acidobacteriota bacterium
CCCGTCTGGACGTACGACATCGACCTGACCCATGTCCCGGCGAACTATCCCAAGGAATAAGTGCCAAAGGACGCGCAATGGTTCGCATATCTGCGACAACAAAACTTGCAGGTCCACTCCGAGTGTATCTCCTGGGATCGTTCCGTGTCGAACGGGACGCTCAGACGATCCATTTCCCTACCCGCAAAGTCGAATCACTCTTGGCATACCTCGTTCTGCATCCGGAACCACATGCTCGCGAGAAACTTGCCGCGCTGCTGTGGGGCGATTCCCCGGACGAGCAGGCGCGCCACTCGCTCCGCACGGCGCTGGCAGCCATTCGCAAAGAACTCGGCGACGATATTTTGATCGCCGACCGGGAAACGGTGCAGCTCAATCCGGATGTTCCAATTTGGGTGGACGCGAGAGAGATTGCAGATTTGCATATCGACACGCTGCAATCGAAAATCGAAAATTATCATGACTTGCTTCCCGATTTCTACGATGACTGGATTCTCCCCGAACGCGAACGTCTCCGCGCAATTTACCTGGATGGATTGCTTCGCGTGACCCCGCATCATCGCGCACAAAGCGAATATGCTCAAGCCGTCGAATGTGCGCAAAGAGTGTTGGCGACGGATGCCACAAACGAAAAAGCGTACCAGCACCTCATTTTTTGTCTCGCCGCGATGGGCGACCGGATTGCGGCACTGAAGCAATTTGACGAGTGCGCCAAAAAGTTGGGCGACGAACTGGGCGTTGAACCATCTAAAGAAACCATCGCGCTGCGAGATCAGATCGAGCAAGCCTTGACCGGGGGCAGATCGCGCGAGGCGTTGTTCACGAATGTGCCGGTCCCGTTGACGAGTTTCATCGGCAGGGAAAAGGAGCTGGCCGAACTGCGGGACCTCATCGGCAAAACACGCCTGCTCACGTTGACGGGCGCAGGCGGGGCGGGCAAGACCCGCCTCGCCATTCAGATTGCCACCGAACTGGTGAATGCGAATTGCTTCAAGCATGGCGTGTGGTGGGTCGAACTCGCCGCGTTGAGCGATCCGGCGTTTGTGCCGCAAACCGTCGCTTCCGTGTTCAATCTGTGCGAGTCGGCCCGCACGCCGATTCTTGGAACTCTCAAAAGCTATTTGCGCGCAAAACAAGCGCTGCTCGTCCTGGACAACTGCGAGCATCTCATCGTCGCTTGTGCGCAATTGGTCGAAGAATTGTTATCGGTCTGTCCGCAGCTAAAGATCCTTGTCACGAGCCGCGAAGTGCTGGATATCACGGGCGAAGTGATGTGGCGAGTTCCATCACTTGGATTACCCCGGATAGCCGGCTTGCCGGCGGCGCAATTGCTTCAATGCGATGCGGTTCAACTCTTTGTCCAGCGGGCGCAAGCGGTCATACCGGGTTGGAGACCCAATGGCGACCTCGCATCGGTCGAGCGCATCTGTGTGCGGCTGGATGGAATTCCATTGGCGATTGAACTGGCGGCGGCGCGGGTCAAGACACTTGAACTCGAACAGATTGCCGAGCATTTGGGCAGTCGATTCGACTTCTTGACCACAGGGAGTCGCACGGCGCTGCCGCGCCATCGAACCCTACGCGGGACGATGGATTGGAGTTATGATTTACTTGCCGAAGATGAAGGGTCCATGCTCCGACAGCTTGCGGTGTTTGCAGGCGGATGGACATTAGACGCGGCCGAACAAGTGTGTGTGGTTCAAGGCAGCGCGCTCGATGTGCTGACACGCCTGGTGGACAAGTCGCTCGTCGTCGTTGAAGGGCGCGGGGGCCAAAAACGCTACCGGCTTCTTGAAACCGTCCGCGAGTATGCGTTTGAGAAACTCTTGCGCGCAGAATCGGATGAATGGGTATCGGCGCGAGATAGCCATCTCAAGTATTTCCTGAAACTTGCCGAGCAATCCTATCTCAAAACGCTTTACGGCGATCGAGTGTGGATGGATTGCCTGGAGGTCGAGCATGAGAACATGCGTAAGGCGCTCGAACATGCGGTCAATCGCAATGTGGAACTCGCCGTGCAGTTGACAAACCCATTGGAATTTTTCTGGATCGATCGGGGACATTTGAAAGAAGGACAGGGTTGGGCGATGCGGCTGGTCGGGTTGACGGAAGCAGGGGGTATGACATCCTCGCGGGCGCGCCTGTTGCAGGTGACAGCCCACCTGACAAATCGAATGGGTGATTCGAGATCGGCGCGGTCACTCATCGAAGAGAGTTTGAGAATTGCGCGAGCGACGGATGACAAGTATCAATTGGCGTTCTCTCTCTACTTTTCGTCACTCATCGCGGGCCAGACAGGCGACCCGGCAAAGCGGCAATCCTCCGCCAATGAGAGTCTGGCTCTATTTCGAGAACTGGATATTAAATGGGGTATTGGTCTTGCTCTCTGGCAGATGGCAGGTCAGGCGATGCGCCATGGCGACTATGACCTGGCAAGGACGTTCTTTGAGCAGTCTTTGGAAAATGCGCGCAAAGAGAATGCCCAACGGATGATAGGAATGGCGTTGAATTCGCTTGGTGAATTGGCGCGCTTGCAGGGTGACTATACGCGGGCCGGTGCAATGTATAGCGAGGCCGCGCAACTCGACCGCGAAATGGGGAATCGTTGGGGTTATGCCATGGCAATCATGAATCTGGTGCCGGTTGCGCTGCATGAACATGATCTGAATCGCGCCAAGGCATTGGCCGCAGAGAGTTTGGCTATCAATCGCGAGTTGGAATTCACTCGCAATCTCCTGGGGGATTTGGCAAACTTGGCTGGGCTTGCTACCATGCTCGGCAAGCATGAACAAGCGGCGCGCTTGTTAGGGGCGACAGAGGCATCTTTCGAGGCGCTGGGCAGAATTATGGATACTGCGGACCAGAAGGAATATGATCAGTATCTTTCGATGGTGCGAGAGCATTTCGACGAAAAAACATTCAAAGCCGCCTGGATGGAGGGACGTGCGATGACACTGGATCAAGCGATTGACTATGGGCTGGAGAATGTGAAATGAACGGATGGCTGGTGACGAGGTGACCCCACTTCCATAATTGAATTAGTCCTGCGGAATGGTCGCAATATGTCGAAGATGCCAAGCCGTTCACCTTGGTGATCGATACTTTCCAAAGCGACCAGGGACGTCAAGCCACTGCGGTCTGCTGTGATGCCAATGGAAGCGGAACCATCACCTTCGGTCATCACTTGGGGCACTCGGTCGATGCCGACACGCCCGAGGCACAGCAAGTGATGTTTGTCGGCACGTTGATCCACGAGGTGACGCACGTTCGCGATCAACGCGAAGGACGCCTCGCTGCCAAAACGGATCGAAAATCATGTGTCGCCGTGGAGAAGCCCGGATTGGAAAAGCAATTGGAGGTCAAGCGCGCATTGGCAGTGGCAGGTTTGAGCGATGGTTATCGACAAGCATTGGAAGGGCAAATCAGCGCTGAGGCGAGCGCACTCAAGTCGCGTGCATTGCGGGACTTGTATTGCGGAGCGTTTGAAAATTAGAGACCTTGATGGACGATATCCTCCAACAACCGCGCATAGCCGCTTGATATTTTCAGCGATGAGCACCAACACCTGCCGATAGAGAGCAATCGCCTCCTGAATCTTGCCACGACGATAAAATCGAGTCCTGTCACCCAAGCGACAGGACTCGATTTTGTTTTTAATTCTAGGGAAACTGCCCCGATTAAACCTCCCTACGCTCGCCCGACCACCCCCCTTGTCATTCCTTTCTGTTCTCGATATAATTCTTTCCAGCGGCTGAGATATTGAGCGCAGCCTAACCACAGGAGACGGGTTTTCCTTTTCGAAGGAGGTGATGCCTATTGTCTAATTGAGCTTTGCCCCAATAATTGGGAGTGGTCCGTGGGCATCTCACTATTCCCGAAAGGAAATTCCACGATGAAAAGATTGTTCCTTATCACTGCTCTGCTCGCTGCGTTACTCGGGTCTGCCACTCTAGTCGCTTCGGCTTTCAACCCGGATACGCTCGTCAGCGTCGGCAGTCCGCGTTCGCCCTTTTCTCAGAACAAGCAGAATGAACCAGCACTGGCCGTAGATGCCAATCACCCCAATATATTGGTCGCCGGCGCGAACGAGAACATTGACATGGAAGCCTGCAACGCGGGTAACGACACGACCTGCCCATTTACACCTGGCGTCGGCGTGTCGGGCGTCTATTTCTCTTTCGACAGCGGCACAACCTGGACTCAGCCAACCTATAGCGGGTGGACCGGACGCATGTGCCAGGGTGTTGTCGGCAACAGCGACCCGGCTTGCCAACCCACGGTTGGGCCCATCGGCACGTTGCCCTGGTACTATGAAAACGGTCTGGTCAGCGATGGCGATCCCGCCGTTGCGTTTGGTCCACGCCGGGGAGCCAATGGCACCTTCTCCTGGGCCAATGGTTCGCGCCTCTACTATGCCAACCTGACCTCGAACTTTGCCGCAACCAAGCGCGACGAAGCGTTCAAGGGGTTTGAGGGCATCGCGGTCTCGCGCACGGACAATGTGCAAGCCGCCGCGGCCGGTGTGAAAAGTGCTTGGTTGCCGCCGGTGGTCATCTCGAAACAGTCGTCGACGACCTTTAGCGATAAAGAGCAAATCTGGGCGGACAACGCCTCCAGCAGTCCCTTCTTCGGGAATGTATATGTGTGCTGGGCGTCGTTCCGTGGTCAGGAAAAAGGTAATGCCGCACCCGCTCCCCTGATTGTTGCCGTTTCTTCGGACAGCGGTGACACCTGGACACAGCATCAGGTCACTCCTGCGGCCAACAATAGCCAGCGTAATCCCATGGATGGCTGTACAGTGCGGACCGATAGCCATGGCGTTGCCTACGTATTTGGCGTGGGAACTCTCCCACAGGCCAAAGAAAGCTTCGAGTTCATGGTTCGCTCTTTCGATGGGGGCAAAACGTGGGCAACCGCGATGCCGGTTGCCGGTCCGGTTAATCAACCCGGGGTTATAGATCCGGTTCTGGGTCGCCCGGTCATCGACGGTATCGCGGGGGCTCGCAGCGATCTGGCGCCCGCGCCGAGTGTGGACATTGCCAATGGTTCGCCTACCGGTGCAGACGCGACGAATCGTATTGTCATGACATACGTCAGCGGTCCGCTTGCCACTCCGCACGTGTACTTTACCGAGTCCACCAATGGTGGGAATACCTGGTCGGCGCCGCGCACAATTGAGACAGCCGGCGAC
Organism: Acidobacteriota bacterium; assembly: GCA_050257995.1. Classification (GTDB taxonomy): domain Bacteria; phylum Chloroflexota; class Anaerolineae; order UBA4142; family UBA4142; genus JBLMXX01. The sequence continues at coordinate 5,192 of JBLMXX010000506.1, forward strand.
CGTGGCTTGTACACCGCGCCGGCCATCTCCCCGAATGGCAAAGACGTGTACGTCGTCTACAATGCATTTACCACGCCCTATCGCAGCAACACGAGCGATCCTCGAAACCTGGTGGGTGTCGTGATGCACGCCGATGTCGGCGCAGTGACGGGCGCGTTCTCGACACTGCATCGCAGCCCCGGGGGTGATCCGCGGGGCTCCAGCCAGAACAATCTAGTGGGCGAGTTCCTCGGCGATTACGTGTATGCGGCGGCGACGCGCACCTACGGCGCCGCCGTATGGAATGATACCCGCAATGCTGCCGACTGCCCAGCCATCGATGCCTGGCGCCTGTCCTTGCGGACGGGTGGTTCCGTGCCGCGCCCTGCGCCGCAACAGCAATGCCCCGCAACCTTCGGCAATTCGGATATCTTCGGCGGATCCTATCCCGATCCAACGCCGTAGAACCGACGAGTACAAAGCAAGGCGGAGTCTTTGGGCTCCGCCTTGCCATTTGTTATTCAATATACTCCCTGTCGCCGCGTTTAGTAGACATTCACCAGGGTCCTTTCCACATCTTCAGCGATGGATCGGTATAGTGGGTGGGTCAGGCTTCTCTTGAAAGAATCAAAGGTAGCGATATCAACTTTCTTACCCAAACTCTTTTCCAGGTCATTTGCCAGCTCAACAAATTCGAGCCCCAACGGTCGCTCCAGCTCTACCAACAGATCGACGTCGCTCGCTTGCCTTGGTTTTCCTTTAGCGTAGGAACCAAAGAGGGCCAACCGGGCCACACCGTACCGTTCACGCAGGTACGGAAGCTCTTTTCCCAAAAGCTTGATGACTTGGGTTTTAGTCCTTGGGCGTGTTTTCTGCATAGCTCATCATCTCACCGAGCGATTTGTCCCGCTCACTCTCAAAGGGATTATGACAAAGGGACGCGGATTCCAAGTTCATTATATCACAGGTCAGAAAAAGAAAAAGGGCAAGGTGCATTTACAGGTGCAATCCTTACCCTATTCCGTAACAACAACCGATCCCAAGTCGACCGTTTCGGTTGAGACCGGGCCCTTTAGCGTGTCAGGACACTACGAAAATCTTTCCTCCTTGAATGGGTCACCGCGCATGTGATACCCGTACCCCTCCCAGAAACCGGGCCGGTCGTTCGCCATGAATTCTATGCCGCGCAGCCATTTCGCCGACTTCCAAAAATACAGGTGCGGCACGAGCAGGCGCAGCGGATAACCGTGGTCCGGCTCGAGGGGCTTGTCGTCATATTTGTAGGCGAGCATGGTATTTTCGTCGCCCAGCATCTCGTCCAGAGGGACGTTCGCGGTGAAATCGAACTCATAGTAGGGAACACAATACTAACGAGACCCAGTCGGAAGAGGCAGAAGCTGTCCTTATCCAAAAGGAAGGAATTGTGTTGAGGTCGAGGGTGATTGATCTTGCTTCCCAATTTTCAACTGCCACCTTATAAATATCTGCACGCTACGAAAATCTTTCTTCTTTGAATGGGGCACCGCGCCTTCCCGTGTAGAGCGGTGTCGATGCCTTGGAATTCATCGCATCTCTCGTTGTACAACGGTCCATCATCGGTCGCGCGGACGATCTAGCGGCACGAGACCGCGTTGCAACGCCGCCGCCACCGCCTCGACGCGACTCTGCACGCGCAATTTGCTAAAGATGTTGCTGAGATGCGATTTGATGGTGTTCTCCGAAAGATTGAGTTGCGCGGCGATGGTTTTGTTGCTCGCCCCCGCAACCAGCAGACGCAAGACCTCTAATTCGCGCGCGGATAATTCGTCGCCGCCTGGCTCGGCAATACTTTCCAGGACGCGCGCGGCGACACCTTCTTCCAACGCTGCACCACCCGCCGCGAGCGACCGCACTGCGCGCGTCAACTCATTAGGCGTCGCGTCCTTGAGCAAATATCCTTGCGCCCCGGCTTCCAACGCCGGCCCGATCTATTCATCGGTGTCATACGTCGTC
>JBLMXX010000507.1:0-6731 GCA_050257995.1 Acidobacteriota bacterium
CCCCAGGTAAGCAAATAGACCGATCATCGAGACGGTGCCGACGATGACGAGCACCGCCACTTTGGTAGACAGCCCGATGATCGGCCAACGTCGGGGAGCAGGCTGTTGCGCCGGAGGAGCCGTGCCCCCCTCGTCCAACCGCAGAGCATTCTCTGCCACGATTATTCTCCAGAATCCACCTGTCTATGACCCTTCGGGTTTTCAGAAACCCGAAGGGTCTCCATCCCGTAATCGACTCTACTCTGCCGGTGCCTGTGCGTGCTGTTCGTGTGTAAACACCGGGAAATTCTTGGCGATCAGCCCGAAGGCCACCACGCCGATGCTGACGAGCGCGACAGATCCGACGATCTCCGCCAGCGTCGGGATATAGACGGGACCACCGCTGGTATAGCTCCACCAACTGAACAGCGTGGTGTTCAAGCGATTCAAGATCACCCCACCCACGATCAGTCCGCTGGTGACGAAGAGGGCGCGCGAGTTGCTGCGGCCGCGCTGGGTTGCCAGGATGACAATGGGCACGAGCACCCCGAAGAACATTTCAATCCAGTACAGTGTGCTGTGGAAGCCGGGCACGAACAGGTAGGCTGTGGCACCACGCGAGACCAAGTCAATCGCTTTTAACACCAGATAGAGGGACAGGACGATGGAAGCGGCTTTCCCAAGACTCTGGAGCAATTGGCTTTCCAGCTGCTGACCCAGAAAGCGTGCGCTGAGGTTGGATTCGACGATGATCATCGCCAGACCCACTCCGATCGCGCTGATGAAGAAGAAGACGGGCAGCAGTGGCGAGTACCACAGCGGGTTCATCTTCTCCGGGAAGACCAGGAACAGCGTGCCGAGCGTGGACTGGTGCAGCGTCGAGAGACATATGCCCGCGATCACGAGCGGGATCGTAATCCGGCGCATGATCTTGAGCGGCCAATTCAGGTGGAACCTTTCGAAGACGATCGGGCTGAACTCGAGCGCAAGCACGGTGGTGTACAGGATGACGCACCAGGCAACTTCGATCAAAGGCGAGTGCAAGTTCCACATGAACATCGCGTGCCAGACATTGTACCAGCGCCCGAGGTCAAACAAGAGGCCGACGATGGCGAGCAGATAACCGAGGAACGCGGTCAAGACGGCAGGGCGCACGATCGGGTGGAAGCGCTTGATGTTAAACACATAGACGGCGCCCGCCATGAGGAACCCACCTGCCGAGAGCGCCACTCCGCTGATCATGTCAAAGCCGAGCCAGATGCCCCAGGGGTACTCGTCCGTCATGTTGGTCGCATAGCTGAGACCGAAAAAGAACCGGGCAATCGTCACGCCAATGAACGCGGCCCACAGAGCGGCAATGAAGGTGACTGCGAGGATGCCGCGGGCGGACAGGTGCGGCAGTCTGATTCGCTTAAGCGCCGGAACGCGCTCGCTCAGGGACCGGTTTTCGCGTCCCGCATCCGCATTCAGTTTGCGCTCCAGCCAGGCGCCGATGCCGAGGATCAGGATGATGGGAACGGCAATCCGGAGCAGGAACAAGTACCCGATGACGGCAACATCGCGAAATACCAGCAACAGGTCGATGAAAGTGTTGTTAATGAGCGTATATCCGACCACGCCGACGACCGCCAGGAAGATCAGACCGCCGATGGCGATCAACCCGCGCTGCAGGGTGGCGTTCCGGGCGAGGCTGGACATACGAGGGTTTTTCGTATTCGAAAGTGTGGGTGACATGGTCATCTCTCCAGGATTCGTTTTATCGTCCAGTTACCGTTGCGTGATCTCCACCGGTGCTTGAACCAGCTCGGGTTGTTCGGTCCGGTGGGTCCACCACGCGATGCCGCTCAGCAGTGAAGCCACGGTGACGAGGACCCACGGGACTTTTTCCATGACGTCCATCGTATAGCGGGGCAGAGGGGTCTGCGGTAGATCGGTGCGAAAGCCCAGTTGCTCGAACGGCGTGCCACTCAGGTACAGCATGGACGTGCCGCCGATTTCCTTCTCGCCGTAAACATGGTTCACGTACTTGCCCGGGTCTTTGGCAATGCGATCTTTGGCCATCGCGATCAGTTCGGTGCGGTTGCCATAGGTCAGCGCGTTGTTCGGGCAGACCTGGACGCAGGCGGGACGATCGGCGCCGGGGTTGTTGCGCAGGCAACCTTGAGCGCATTTGTTGATCTTGGGCGCGGCCGAGTTCCAATCATACTTGGGCACGCCGAACGGGCAGGCCGTCATGCAGTACCGGCACCCGATGCATTTGTCGGCATCGTACGCCACACACCCATTTTCTGTTTTGTACAGTGCACCGACCGGACACACGGCAACACACGCCGCATCCTGGCAGTGCATGCATTGGCGCTTGACCGGTTTGATCACCGGCTTGGTTGGCGAAGGCGCGATGTTCTTCATCTCGACGACGGACAGAGTCGTCGCCGAAAGATAGGTCGACGGCACTTCATCCGCGGGCAGGTTGTTCGCCTGCTTGCAGGTCTGCTGACAGAGGCGGCAGCCCACACACCGCGTGGTGTCGATCAGGACCCCTTTCGTTGCGGTTGGGCCGGTGGGTACGGCGCGGGGACGCGTCTCCAGCATCGGCGGCGCGAGCTTGGCGCCCATCCCAAACATGGCTGCACCGGCTCCGCATGCTTTGAGGAAATTACGTCTTGTCAGAGTCATTGGACACCTCCTTGCATCCTTTGAACGAGAATGATTTCGTTTGACGACGACTACGCTGCAATATCCTGATTCTTATAGAGAGCGCACGAAAAGCACTGTTCGTGGACCTTATCGCCCGAGACCTGGAGGGCCAGCCAGCAGGGCAGATCGGGGTGCTGGTAGGCGGCGCATTCGGCGCGTTTGGTCGCATCGCAGTGATTCAAGTCCCAGCAGTGGAGTTGGATGATCTTGGACGATCGTGCCCGGCGCGCCGTGCCAATATTCACGATCTTCTCATTCTGTTGGTCTTCCAGCGGCCGCAGTTTTTTCTCGAGCCAGTACCCCAGCGCCAGGGTGACCACGACCGGCACGCCGATGCGCATGGCGAACATTCCGAATACGACGATGGTGTCGAGGATTTGTTCTGGCAACATGGCTCTCTCGCTCCTAACTGGCTAATGTACCAGTCCTACCGTTTGGCGGGCTGGCGGCGGTCCATGCGACGGGCAGCCCATTCGCCAAGGACGAGCATGGCGGCGATGGGCAGTACGATCCGGGTCGCGAACAACAGGGCGACGAACAAGATATCGTACAACATGGTGCCTCCTTTGGCCTTGCGGCCCGTTCTTGCGTTCTGCCAGAGTGTGTCGTCCCTGATTTCACTCACGGTATACCATACGGGTATCTGCGATACTATTCGTCGCTCTGTCCATCTTTAAATACAGCCAAGACCCCATCGGCGCGTGGGGTGTTTGCAGTGGAGTCTACATACCCGGAAAACAAAAAAATCCCCGACCGGTGGGATCGGGGATAAAAGTGAGCCGCCTTCGAGAGTTGAACTCGAAACCTACTCATTACGAATGAGTTGCTCTGCCGATTGAGCTAAGGCGGCTGGCGTGTTCCTATTCGCTTGTCACGCGCTAATATAGCACAGGTCACTCTTTTTGGCAAACATTATAGGACTGTATGATTGACAATTACTACGCATCATCGTATAACGTGAGCACGATCAGTTTCGGGAATCGATGTCCGAACATCCCACTCGCCGGCACGACCTTGGCGCCGAATGCCTGTCTTAATCTTACTGGGATGGGCTTTTTTGTTCGCATGCCTCTGCTCGACAAGCATTTCTTTCTTTGCTAACCAATAGCACTATCCGGCAATGCGTCTTACTCTTCCAATAAAATGGTGGAAGGTTTCCGAGCCAATGAGACCAAGTGCAACATTCTACCAATTCCGCGATAATACCTCGCATAATCGAGGGTTTGCGAGTGCGATCAGCATTCTTCCCCGCTCGGAGATGATTACCAGAACGTGCCCGGAGTTTGGTGCAGCCGAATCCCATCCCAGTGGCGCTTTCGATGTGGTTGTGGAAGGGGGCACCAAGTACCCTGATGTGCTCCGATGTGGAGCTTATCCTTTTCTGATCGTTTCCGAAAGAGTAGTAGATGTTTGGCGAATGGCGAACCTCATGTGCTTTCATGAACTTGAGGTCAAAGTGGCTGAAGTGAAATCAAGCCGTTTGCGTCATGCGGTTCCGCCAAACTATTTCAAGATAGAAATTGATGGCCAATGCAGCATTGATCTAGCCGCAAGCGGCGTGGAAATCGTTCATTTTTGTCGCGAGCACCGTTACTTGGTCACCCGTCCATCGCTGGTTCTGGAATTTCGTATGGTTCCTGGATCATGGGATGGCTGTACCCTTTTCCGGGATCCAGTACTGTATCCTAGAGTCAACTTCTGCACCCCAATGATTCTAGAACTAGCGCATCAACACCGGTTTACTAACTTTCGTTTTGACTTGATGAATGGACCTGTCGACCTTCAAGGCAAAGGGATTAGATATTGAGAGGATAAATGGTCAAGTTAATACGTTTCGATGATCCAAATGTCACAGACAATGAGCTGGAGTTGTACCAGCATGTTGTGGATGTCGCGGGGCGACTAGGTGTTTCTCCGTCAGGCCCGGTAGAATCTGAGACTTTCTTTATTAACCTACTTCGACAATTCGATGGCAAAGCAGAGGATTTGACCGCCTGGCTCGAACAACAAATCGTTCATGACTTCATTGCGTTAGGTGGCCGTCCAAAGTGGATTCAAGGTCCTGAATGGCCATTGGCAAATGGAGTGCCCATGGTTTTCGCAGGTCAAATTGATGTACAAAAACAGCAAGGAGAACTAACGTCGGAATTATTTCACGACGATACATCTCTTTATGTCTTTGTAGGAAAGAAGGTACCTCCTGTCGTGGTCATACAGCAGTACTGAGTGACAAGCCACATCAAAGCGAGTATTTCAACCCAGCTGCCTGGCCTTAAGGAGAAAATATGAGCGACTACGTGCAACTATGGTGCAACAACCTTTTGAGTCGGTCATCGTACACCGTAAGTCAGCAGTTTGAGACTTGGGGAGAATGCAATAAGCATGTTGGTCCCTCTTACTGGTATGCTAAAGTAAACATTACGCTAGGACCAAGTCCAGACCTTCAAGTGATTGACAATATGGAGAAAGTTAAGTCTGATCGCTTGAATCAGGCAGGATGGTTTGATCAGATTGTTTATGGTGTCCTCGATGTGATGCTGACAGACTTCAGTGCTCCCTGTAAAACATTTCGGCTCACAATTCTCGATGTTCAAATTCATGACGTCGATTCAAATGCAATAGCCTTTCGACTCGCCGGGAAAGACGCCGCGCGCAAGATCGCAGCACAACTTACCTCAGTTTGACCGGTGTTGTGCACATATTTATTGCGAATACAGATACTTATCATCAGGCACGTTCCCAGATTGAGGGAGGAGAGGACGAATGAGAGTCTATCGATTACGTAACGATGGCAACCAGTATCAATATTTCCTGCCGGAAAATGAGGAGGATTGGGCCAAGCTTGAGATGGACTGTGTTCCTCTCGCGGATTCTTGGTCGCCGCCGCCTGTTTACATTTACGAGCCCCGGCACAAGCGGGGGGATTTTTACAATTTCGGAACTGTTTTTCTAATCACGGATCCCTATGCAACTGAGGTACTGCGAGACTAGTTGGAAATGGCGGGAGAACTGCTTCCTCTCCCTTACGAAGGCGAGGAATATACGGTCCGCAATGTACTGGAATGCATTAACTGTTTGGACCAAAAAAAGACCGAATGGGTCTATGGCCAAACCACTGGGGAAAGAATCGAAATCAAAAAATATGCCTTCCATCGAAACCGGTTCTCCGAGTCGAGGATTTTCAAAATTCCGGAGACCTCTAAAGCCGAGGTTCTGGTGGTAGAATGGAAGGAGGACTCAAGCGATGAGTTCAAATACGCCGTTGAGGAAGCCGGCTTGAGGGGCCTACTTTTTCAAACGATCTGGGAAGATTAAGGCATTCCGGAACGGGTAAAGAAGAACGATGCGAGCAATACTTACTCAAGAGAGTCGAGGTATGGGGACGTAGTGACGTGGATGGCCCCGGATGGGAACGGGAGCAACACCATCACAAGCTCACGCACGCTTCTGCCGCGAACCAGAACAATCCTTGCCGGACCTCGGCGCGCGAGTGCCAGGCGCGCGAGTCCCATTCCGTGCCGCTGACGTCATCGCCTCCGTAAAGCATTTGCGCGAGCGTTACCTTGCGGAACTGCGCGACCGCAAAAAAAGCCGCCGCTTCCATTTCGACCGAGAGGCATCCCTCCGCGCGCCGCTGCTGGACCTTTGCCGCGGTCTCCCGGTAAGCCGCGTCCGTCGTCCATGTCTTGCACACCCGGTATTTCACCTCGTGTGCCTGCAGCACCCGTTCGATCGCGGCGACTCCCTCCGCGCTCGCGTAAATCTCGCGACCCGGGGGCACGTAATGGTAGGATGTGCCCTCATCGCGGACCGCGGCCGCGGGGACGAGAATGTGACCCACCGCAATACTCCGGTCCAATACGCCGCATCCCCCACACGCGATGAATTTCCTGCATCCCAATGCAATGGCTTGCTCCAGCAACCCCGCTGCCATCGGTCCACCGATACCGGGATGCATCACCGCGAGCCGTTTGCCTTGATAATCCATCTCGTAGATGGGATGGGGAGCATCCTCCCAACGAAGGGAAAAGGCGATTCGGGCTTTGCCGTCGCCG
>JBLMXX010000508.1:0-6587 GCA_050257995.1 Acidobacteriota bacterium
GCATCCGGACCGAGCGCGCGGATATCCGTGTCGAACAGCAGGCCGATGGCGAGCTGGATCTTTTGGTCCCGCAGTTTGAACTCGTTGTACTGCTTGACCAGGTTCACCAGGTCTGTGCCCGCGTTCATCGAACCCAGGATATCGGGTTTGAGCGTCGGCGCCTTGAGCAGGAACGTCGAAAAGTCGCCGGTATCATTCGGCCACGGCGAAGGGTCGGATTGGATGACCTTGCCGCCATTTGCCTGGACTGACGCGACGAACGACTTGTTCATGTCCTGCCCAAAGGCATAGTTCGGGTAGACGATGTACCAGTTCTTGCCGCCGTTCTTGGTGACGGCCGCGCCGGTGCCCGCTGCAAGCATATAGGTATCGTAGGCATAATGGAAGGTGTACTTGTTGCACGACGCGCCGGTCAGATCGGTAGTAGCGGCGGTGATGTTAAAATACAGCTTCTTTTTGTCTCCGGCGATTTTGGCGATGGCGAGCGCGACCGACGAGGTCGGCACGTCAAAGATGACGTCCGCGCCGTTCCGGTCAAAAAATTCCTGTGCCTTGGTGCTCCCCAGGTCCGGCTTGTTCTGATGGTCGGCGTCGATCACCTCGACGGGACCGCCGAGGGCATTGTCGCCGTATTTGGCTTTGAAATCATCCACCGCCATTTTGACGGCTTCGACGCTGTTCTTGCCTGACAACTGGGCATACGGTCCCGACTCGTCCGTGATGACGGCGAGGACCAATTTACCGTTCACCAGCTTGACGTTACCTGCGGCGGCAGGCGCGGCGGTCGTGGGCTGGGACGGCGCGGATGTTGCCGCGGCGGGGGCTGTGGTTGGCGCGGGTGCCGTGGTCGGTTGCGCGGGTGCGGGCGCGCAGGCAGCCGTCACGACCAGCACCATCATGACAAGCGCGATTACAGCATAGCGTTTCACGAGTCTCTCCTCCTCCTTAATCGAAAATCGTCAATCGCAAAACCTAAATCCCTAGATGGTTTAGCAACTCATGCTCGCGTTCCTTCACCTCCTTGTTGTCCAGAATTTCGACGATCTCGCCCTGCGCCAGCAGATAGTGCTTTTCGGCGACGGCGGTGGCAAAGCGCAGGTTCTGCTCCACCAGCAAGATGGTCAGCCCATCCTGCTTCGCCTCACGCAAGAGTTCCCCGATTTGGTGAACGAGCAAGGGAGCGAGTCCCTCGGTCGGCTCGTCCAGCAGCAGTACCCGCGCGCCCATACGGAGCACCCGGGCGATCGCGAGCATCTGTTGTTCCCCACCGGACAGTCTAGCGCCCGAGTGCCGCCGCCGCGTCTTTAGAATTGGGAACATCTCGTAAATGCGGTCCAGCGACCAGTGCGCGGGACCCACCGTCGGCGGCAAGAGCAGGTTCTCCTCGACCGACAGCGTGGCGTAAATACCGCGGTCATCCTGCACATAACCCAAACCGGCGCGGGCGCGCCGATCCGCGGACCAGTTGGTGAGGTCCGTCCCATCCAACGTAATCTGCCCCTGCACCTGCCGGTGCAGACCCATGATACAGCGGAGCGTCGTCGTCTTGCCCGCGCCGTTCCGCCCGACCAGGGTGACCAATTGCCCGTCTTCGACCTGAAGGTTGATGCCGCGCAGTGCCTGCGCCTCCCCGTACCACGCGGAGAGGTTTTCGACCTTAAGCATGTTCCTCTCCCAAATAGGCGGCGATGACTTGAGGGTTTGCGCGCATCGTCTCGTACGATCCCTGTGCGATTACGCGTCCGTACTGGAGGACGACGACGTTATCCGCCAGCTCGGAAACCACTCCCATGTTGTGCTCGACCAGCACCACGGTTCGTCCCGCCCGGATGCGCCGGATCAGATCGATGGTCCGCTTGACGTCTTCCAACCCCATTCCCGCCGTCGGCTCGTCGAGGAGAAGCAATTTCGGTTCGAGCGCCAGCGCGAGCGACAATTCGAGCGCGCGCTTGTTACCGTATGGCAGGCTCGCGACCGGATGCGGCGCCAGGTCCTTGAGTCCGACCTGGGCGAGGAGTTCCATCGCGCGCGGGCGGAACCGGTCCAGGACGCGGTCGCTCGACCAGAACCGGTAGCCGAGATTGGTGGCGGATTGAAGGGCGAGAATGACGTGCTCCCCCACCGTCAGTTGATCGAACAAACTGGTGATCTGAAACGACCGCGCCACTCCCTGCCGCGCGATCTCGTCGGGACGGAGGTGGGTGACATCGTGCCCGAAAATCAAAATCTGACCGGCGGAGGGTTTGAGAAATCCGGTGAGCAGATTAAAGAGCGTCGTCTTGCCGGCGCCGTTCGGACCGACGAGCGCGTGGACCTTGCCTTCTTCAAAGGCAAGGTTGACGCGGTCGACGGCGCGAAATCCGGCAAAGTCTTTGGTGAGGTTGCGCGTTTCCAGTATGGTCATGTGATTACATCGCGGTCCATCCGCCGTCGACGAGCAGGGTGTGTCCGGTCACCAGGTTCGCGGCGGGGCTGGCGAGGTACACGACAGCGCCCACGACATCTTCCGGTTCGCCGATGCGCCCGAGCGGGATATGGCTGATCACGTCGTCGTAGAATTCCTTGTTATCGAACATGGGGCGAGTGAGCGGGGTATAGATAAAAGTGGGACCCACCGCGTTCACGTTGATCTTGTATTTGGCCCATTCGATCGCCAACACGCGGGTCAGATTGACGACGCCGGCCTTGGCGGAACAATACGCCGCGCGATACCAGTAGCCGATGACGCCGTTCTGGGAGGAGATGTTGACGATCTTACCGAGGCTCTGGTTGGTGGATCCGTCCGCCGCCGCACGGGGGATCATGCTTTTCTTGGCGACGGCTTGGGAGATAAAGAAGACTCCCTTGAGGTTGGTGTTGAGAACCCGGTCCCAATCCTCTTCCGTAACGTCCACGGCGAACTTTGGAATATTGATGCCGGCGTTGTTCACGAGGATGTCGATGCGCCCGAATCGCGCGATGACCGCATCGACCGCGGACTCGATCGAGGGCATTTTCGTAACGTCGAGGGGAACTGCAAAACCTTGGCGACCTTCGGCCTTTATCTCTTTGAGCGTTTCCTGGGCAGCCGCCTCTTTGCCCGGTAGTTCAGAGATCGCCACGTCGGCGCCCGAATTCGCCAGGCCGACGGAGATGGCCTTTCCGAGACCTGACCCTGCGCCCGTCACAAACGCGATCTTTCCATCAACACGCATGCTGGGGAATGGCATGATTCACCTCTGATCGGCAAGGTGTGGCGATGCGAACGGATGGGCATCATCGCCGGATCGCAATTCGGTCCGATCTGAACGTGCCGTCCAGTCGGATTCGCTGCTTCGCTTGTATATCGATCCCGTCGTGAGTACGGAAGATTGCGGAAAAAATCACTTGCGGAGATTGAGGGGATTATATTATGTGAGGTTGCCTTTTGTCAATATCCCACCTATCTTCGTGATCTCATTCCCCGCCGGCGAAAAGGTCGTCCTTCAGTCTGCTTCCTGCCGGGCAGCGCGTGTCATCAGGTCCAGCACTGCCTCGCGCGGGTCCTTGTTCTCAAAAGCCACGGCATGGACCTGTTCCGTGATCGGCATCTCGACGTTGAGGCGCCGCGCCATCTGTAATGCCGCCTTGGCCGTCGGGACGCCTTCGGCGACCATCTTCATCGAACCCAGAACCGCCTCGATCTTTTCGCCGCGCGCGATCCGCTCCCCCACCTGGTGATTGCGGGAATGCGGGCTGGCACAAGTCGCGATCAGGTCGCCCATCCCGGCGAGTCCCGCCAGAGTCATCGGGTTCGCGCCCGCCGCGGCGGCGAGCCGCGCCATTTCCGCCAGCCCGCGCGTGAGCACCATCGCCTTGGCATTGTCGCCGAATTTCAAGCCGTCCACCGCCCCCGCCGCCAGCGCGATAATGTTCTTGAGCGCGCCGCCGAGTTCGACGCCGATGAGGTCGTGGTGCGTGTACAGGCGAAAGCGCGGCACCATCAGCGTTTCCTGGACCACGCGCGCCGTCTCATGATTCCTGGAAGCGACGACGCTGGCAGTGGGCAGCCCGTTGGCAATCTCATGCGAGAGGTTGGGACCGGAGAGGACCGCGATCTTGTCGTGAAATGCTTCCGGCAGTTCCTCCGCGATCACCTCGGACATCCGCGCCGCGGTCCCGATCTCCAGGCCCTTAGAGCCGGTGAGAAGGATGGCAGAAGGAGAGAGCCCATCGCGGGCGCGGCGGATATTCTCGCGCATCGTCTGGGCGGGGACGACCATCAGCACGATGGCGGCGCGGTCGAGCGCACGGTCGAGCGCGCCGGTAACGAAAAGCCCGGCCGGGAAAATCAGGCCGGGAACAAAATCGCGGTTTTCGCGCGCGGACTGCAGGCGCTCGGCTTCTTCCTGGGTCCGCGCCCAGAGCGTCACCGGCAGTCCCTTTTGGGCGAAGAGCACGGCGAGCGTAGTGCCCCACGAGCCCGTGCCGATCACCGCAATCCGCGCCAGGTCAGGCATTCCGCTCACGTCCCAACCGCTGTCCGAAACGGCGCTCGTTGCCCGCGCGCAGCCGCTGAATATTCGGAATATGGACGATGTAAATGAAAACGGCGACGACGAGCGCGAGGGCAAAATAACTCCAGGGGACGTCGTGGATCAAGACGAAATAGAGCATCACAATCGGGAACAGGGTCGCCGCCGTCAACGATGCCGCGGATGCATAGCGCCAGATGAGGAGGACCAGGATGCCGACCGGCGCGATCAAGAGCGGCACCGGCGGGAACAGAGCAAGGCACGCGCCCGCCGTGGTCGACACCCCTGCGCCGCCGCGCCCCTTGTCCGCAATTCTCTGGAGCAAGCCGAGCGGCGTGGGCGGATAAGTAGTGGCACCGTGTGGATCGCTCCGCGCGAGCAGCGCGATCCAGACAGACCAGTTGTTCCCGATGAGGACGCCGAGAACGGATAGGGCGTGCGCGCCGTGGTACTCGGGGAAAAGCCAGCGCACGAGGAGAACGGGGAGGATGCCCTTGAGCACGTCGCCAATGACGGTGAGTGCGAATGCACCCCAGCCCGCACTGCGCAAGACGTTCGTGCCGCCGGTGCGCCCGCTGCCGTGCTTGCGCACGTCAATGTTCCACATCTTGCCGACAAAAAAGCCGGTGGGGAATGCCCCAAAGACGTAACCGATCAACAGGCCGAGCAGGTAAGCAGAGAGAATCGTGACCAATTTTTGCTCCACCAGATGGGCAGAATACCCTGGCACCGCCCGCTCAGGGCAGGTGTATTCTGCCCCAACAATGCTCCGACATTGAAAACCCGCGACGATGGCGGTGGTTACGGCTTGGGAGGTCCTTTGCGCACGAATTCGCGCAGGGCGGCGACGGCTCGGTCCGGCTCGGCAATCGGCAGCGTAACCCGCTCCATCGGGCATGGACCATCATTCCGCTTGTTGAGGATGAGAGGGACCATTTGGTCGCACTCTAGCGGGATGTGGTCGTGCGCCAGCGCCTCGCGCGCCGCCGCGCTCGCCAGCGGCGAATAGACCGCGCGAATGCCCGCCCGGCGTGCCACCATCGCCACCGCCTTGCCGACGATCTTGTCGGCGAGACAGGCGCCTCGCACATCCTCCGCCATCGCTTCCACAACCTCGATCAGTTCCCCGATGCCGTCGCGCGTGCCCGTGCGCAGGACGCGCCCATCCTTTGCTATCACGAATGCAAGCGAGTCGGCTTGCAGAGTTTGCTTCGCCAATTCGAGATCTGTCATGGGCGAAAGTTTATCACGCGCGGGGGATGGTGTCAAACCAGTGGGCAGTGGGCAGTATGCAGTATGCAGTATGTAGTAGATGGGTGCGTCCAGAGTTGTGTTTGCTATAGTGGTGGCTATAGCAAGCACAATTGAGGTGTAATTCTCATTACGCGGAACGATTAACCTGAAAATGTCTCGGTCGAATAGCCCGCGGTAGAGACGTGTCGGTGACACGTCTCTACCCGTTGGGCATGAAACATCGACAATGGCGTGAAAAGTAGTCGGAATAATCAAGAGGCATAGGTTTGGTCCCTATGCCTCTTTAGATTCTATCGTACTGTCCCGCTCAGCCGCATCTGATTTTCCTGAAGGCTGATCTCGGTGATGTTGAGCCGGTTGAACTCTCGATTGAACGAGTTGCTGATGAGCGCCGAAATCCCGGTGCTCATGTCCGGCGGCGCCGAAATGGGCCCTAACTGTATCTGCTGAATCTGAAAGTTCACCCGTCCCCCGCTGATAATCGGCGTCACGTTGATCAGAGCATTTGAGTTGATGCCCCAACCGTTGACCTTACCAAAGACGGCCATGCTGCCGGTCTTGAAGCAGATGACCGGGTCTTGGAGCGGGATCGCCTGGCCACCCTCTTCCTCTTTCGCCTGGTGAAGGTACTGGCTCATAAGCGAGGTGACTTCTTGATTGTTGGCGGTTACGGTGACCGTGCTTCCTTGTGCGCTGCTTTGGCTCGCGACCCGCTGCACCAGCGCGTCCGCCGCGTCCTGTGAATTCGTGACCGCGCAGGGCGCGCTCGGACCCACGATGCCGCCGAACGGCGAACCGCACGCCGCCAGACCCAGTGCGACGATGGCGCCGAGGAACAGC
>JBLMXX010000509.1:0-3397 GCA_050257995.1 Acidobacteriota bacterium
TGCGCCAGCGCGCGATGATCGCGATGGCGCTCTCGTGTCACCCGCGTTTGCTCATCGCCGACGAGCCGACCACGGCGATCGACGTCACGACCCAGGCCCAAGTCCTGCGCTTGCTGCGGAATCTCCAGAGCGAGCACAATTCGGCGATCATCTTCATTACGCATGACCTCGGCGTGATCGCGCAGATGGCCGACTATGTGATGGTCATGTACTTGGGTCTCGTTATGGAGCAAGGGCCGGTAGACGAGATATTCCATGCACCCAAGCATCCCTATACGCAGGCTTTACTGCGCTCGATCCCGAGCGTGAATTCAGAGCCGAGGGTCAAGCTGCCGACGATCAGCGGCTCTATCCCGCATCCCTTCAATAAACCAAAGGGCTGCCCTTTCCATCCACGGTGCGACAAATTTATCCCCGGTCGATGCGACGTGAGCACGCCGGCGTTGGAGCCCGTTGGTGAGAAACAGCTCGTCAGCTGTTATTTGTATCATAAGGCAGAGGTGGCGGCATGACCAACTCGGATCCACAGACCCTGCTCGAAGTGAAACACCTCCAAAAATACTTTCCCATCCGCAGAGGTTTCTTTCGCAAGGTCGTGGGGAATGTGCGCGCCGTAGACGACGTCAGTTTCAGTGTGAACGCAGGGGAAACGCTGGGCTTGGTCGGCGAAAGCGGGTGCGGGAAAACCACCACGTCGCGTTGTATCTTGCGCGCGATGGCGCCCACCGGCGGCGAGATGTTATTCCGGACAAAAGAGGGCCAAGTCGTCGATTTGGCAAAGTTAACCCGCCCCGGCCTGCGTCCCTTACGCCCCCAAATGCAGATGATCTTTCAAGACCCGTATGGTTCGCTCAATCCGCGCATGACTCTGTTCGACATCGTCGGTGAGCCGATGCTCGTCAACGGTATGACGAACCGCAAGGAACGCGAGCAGCGGGTGGCCGAATTGCTGCGGCTGGTCGGCTTGCGCCCCGAGTATATGCAGCGGTTCCCGCACGCGTTCAGCGGTGGTCAGCGCCAGCGCATCGGGATCGCGCGCGCGTTGTCGGTCAATCCTCGCCTCGTCGTGGCGGACGAACCCGTCTCGGCGCTCGACGTCTCGGTGCAGGCACAGATTCTGAACTTGATGCTGGACCTTCAAAAGCGGTTGAATCTCACGTACCTTTTTGTCGCGCACAATCTGGGGGTCGTCAAACACATCTGCGATCGAGTAGCCGTGATGTATGTAGGCAAGATCGTCGAATTGGCGAGCACGGAGGAGTTGTATCGCCGCCCCAAGCACCCTTATACGGCGGCGCTGATGGCGGCGGTTCCGGTCGCGGACCCGCGGATCAAGACCGGCAATGTCGAATTGAAAGGCGAAGTGCCCAGCCCGGCGAACCCCCCTTCGGGATGCTATTTTCACCCGCGGTGTGAATACGCCGTGGATATTTGCCGTTCCCAGGCGCCCGACTTCCGTGAGGTCCAGACAGGTCATTTTGTAAGCTGCCATCGTGCGGACGAGTTGAAATTGCCGGGCATTGCATAATAGTGAGTTTGGCGAATTGGAATAAGCGAGTGATGCGATTCGCGCAATCATCGTTTGTCTACTTTAATTACCCTTTGCAGCACGCCATCCGCCGTCTTCACGATGCCGGCTACCAGGGGATTGAAATCTGGGGCGGACGTCCACATATGTACCGCCACGATCTGGATTCCGAATTGGACAGCCTCAGGGCGTTGCTGGACGGGTTCGAGATGGCGGTCCCCAATTTCATTCCGGCGCAGTTCCGCTACCCTTCCATACTCTGCTCCTCTAACGAATCGGTCCGCCGCGACAGCGTCAGATACATCCAGGACGCGATCGATAATGCGGTCCGGCTGGGTGCACCCTCGGTCAGCCTGTGCGCGGGGATGACGCTCCACGGGGAGAGGATCGAACAGGGATGGGCCAATTTGCGGCAGAGTATTATCGAGTTGCTGGACTATTCTGACAGGACCGGCTTGCGCCTGCTCATTGAGCCCGCGCACCGCGCCGAGAGTACGCTAATACTCACCGTGGCCGACGCGCTGAGGATGATCAGAGAAATCCAATCCGAGCGGCTGGGGATTTGCCTTGACACTGGGCACGCGAATGTCAACGGCGAAGCCCTCGCGGAGATTGTGTGCCTCTTGAAAGATGTCCCGTCTCACATCCATATCGACGACAACTCTGGAGATAGCGACGCGCATATGGTCCCTGGGGAGGGCAGCATCGATTATGCACCCTTTGTGCGAGCGCTAAAGCAAATCGACTATCGAGGGTTTGTCTCTGCGGAATTGGGATTTCAGTATACGCTCGAGCCGGATCGTGCGGTGAGCAAGACGCATGCGGCTTTGATGAGCATGTTCGGAACAGAATAAGGAGGAAGACAATGTCCACCAGCAGAACCATTTCCAAATTTCTTGTTGCGGGCATGGCTATCGGCAGTGCTGCTATCGCTGCTTACGTGCGGCGCGTGCGCCCCTGGCTCATGCACTGGGGCAGCCGCGGCGCTGAGGTCCGGCTGGCTCTGCCGGGGGATGAACTCGTTCCCCATCCGAAATCAAGCGCGACGCACGCGGTTTCCATTCACGCTCCCGCGTCAGAGGTGTGGGCGTGGCTGGTCCAGATGGGGCAAGGGCGCGGCGGATTTTACAGTTATGATTGTATTGAGAACTGGATGGGACTCGACATCCACAATGCCGACCGGATCCTCCCCGAGTTTCAAAATTTGAAAGTGGGAGAGCAGGTGCCTTTGGCACCCGGTGGATTCGGGGTGCCGGTTGCTATCCTTGAACCGTGCCGCACACTGGTTCTACACGGCGACACGCGCCTGGACCCAACTGGAATTCCAACGCTCAGGTCCGGCGATTTCTTTAACGTATCATGGGGCTGGTTTGTCGAGCAGGTGGACGACCAAACCACGCGCTTGATCGAGCGCTGGCGCGCGGACTGGAACCCTAGCCCGCAGAATACCCTGTTCATGCGCCTGTTTCTAGAGCCGGGCGCATTTCTGATGGAGCGCAAGATGCTGTTGGGAATCAAAGAGCGCGCCGAGACCCCGCGGCTCTGGGACGCCGTTTGAATTTGGAGGATTCGCTTGGAGCATTTCTGGGTAGATGAATTTCCCGGATCGATTACGGTGTGCGATCTCGACGGGATTATTCTCGAAATGAATGACCGGGCGGCAAAAGGTTATGCCGACCGCGGCGGTAGACAATTGATCGGCTCAAATTTGCTGAATTGCCATTCCGATGAATCGCTTGACAAGGTCAGACGGCTCCTGGAATCCCGGCAAGCGAACGTCTATACCATCGAGAAAAATGGCATCAAGAAGTTAATTTACCAGTCGCCGTGGTTTCGGGAAGGCGAATGCGGCGGTTTTGTCGAATTGTC
>JBLMXX010000510.1:0-6377 GCA_050257995.1 Acidobacteriota bacterium
GGAGCTAGACCATGGCTAATCCCGTTGCAGGATTGCGCTTAAAGCGCCTGCCCCAAATAGCGTATTATGATGCGACCGGTTTTGAAGATCTGGACGTCAACGAGTTTGTCATCATCGACACAGACAAGTGCCGCGAAGCCGCACGGGTCGTAATTGCGCCACACCAGATACGGTCGTCCCCGGTCGCTACGCCCTTGCCCCCCATCCTGCGCCGTGCGAATGCATTTGATTTGTCTCAATGGCAGCAGTTGAGGATGCACGAGCCGGAAGCGCTGGCGCTATGTAAAGTCCAGGTGGCCAAGCACAATTTGCCCATGAAGCTGCTGACGGCTGAGTATAATTTCGACGGCAGCCACATTACATTTTACTTTGTCGCGGATGGGCGGGTCGATTTCCGCGCTCTGGTCAAAGACCTGGCGGCGCTCTTTCCGGCGCGAGTGGAATTGTGGCAGATCGGTCCGCGCGATCGCGCCAAACTGGTCGGGGGGTTGGCACCCTGCGGGCGCGAGTTGTGCTGCGGCAAGTTCCTTGAAGATTTCCCAAAAGCCAGCATCAAGATGGCCAAAGATCAGGATATGCCGCTGGGACCCAATGCGGCAACCGGCGTCTGCGGTCGTCCCCTCTGTTGTCTTTCGTTCGAGCAAGCAGTGTACCAGGAAGCCAAACCGCGCGTGCCGCGTGTCGGCGAGATTGTGGGATGTACTCGCGGGCAGGGGCGGGTGGTAGCCCGGAATGTCTTGAAGGAGAGTATCACCATCCAGTTCGAGGATGGCGCGAATGCCACACTCCAGATCTCGGAGGTAGAGCGCCTTGGCAAAGCGGTAACTGCCGAGAATGGGAACGAAGATGAATAACAAAGCGGCGGACCCCTAAAGGTTCGCCGCTCTTTCTTTCTTGACCTGATCTGCTCTTTTGCGCAGTTTGTCTACCGCTTCAGGTGGCACATACACTTGACCCAGACTACTAAGGTGTGCCATCTTTTTCAAACCGTGGAAATCGCTTCCGCCGGTCATGACCAACCCATATTGTCTTGCCAGGTGTGCCAGCCCTTGTATCGTCTGGTCATCGTACATGCCGTAAAACACTTCCAGTCCAAGCATCCCTGCGCGCACCATCGGTTCCACATAGTGGGTCACCTCGCGCGGGTGGGCGAGGACCGGCACACCGCCTGCTTGCAGGATCAACCCGACGGCATCTTCAGGGGTCAGCCGGAAGCGTTCGACATACGCGGGCCCATTACGTCCGATATACCGGTCAAACGCTTCGGCGATCGTGGTGACGTGTCCTGCTTCGACAAGCACCTGTGCGACATGCGGACGACCGATCGATGCATCTCCCGCGATTTCCTTGACCCTTTCGAACGAGATCGGCGCGCCGAGGGCGGCCAGTTTGTGCGTCATCTTCTCGGCACGGCCGTATCGTCCGTCCCGAAACTTGACCAGCATCGACTCAAAGTGGGCATCGTGCCAATCCACAAAATAGCCGAGGACATGTACCTCGGCTTGCGGCACATCGGCGGACAACTCGACGCCAGGGATGACTTGCAGGTTTGTCCCGCGTGCGGCGTCCATCGTCGCGTCAATTCCGGCCACCGTATCATGATCTGTCAACGCGAGGACGGACAGGCCTCGTTCGACGGCGAGACGGACGAGCCCGGCGGGGTCCAATTCACCATCGGATGCAGTTGAATGAGTATGAAGATCGACCCGTCCGCCGGTCGCGTCGACAGGTGTACGCAAAGTGGTCATATTCTGTTAGATGCGCATTTCTGCGCGGTTGGTTTTGGGCGGCGACTATTCTTCTGCGGGAGGGGTGGATTCACCCTCAGGGGGAGCCTGCGTTTTCTCCATCCGTGATCCCGGAAGTGGTTCATGCTCGCTACGCACCTCGACGGCCAGCTTGACCGCCGTGCGTTCTTCGCCGCTAACATCCACTTCGACGAAAGTTGGAATGCAGACAATGTCCAACCCGTCTTGTTCCAGGTATCCATGCGCGATGGCAATCGCCTTGATGGCTTGGTTCACTGCACCTGCGCCGATCGCCTGGACATCTGCTCGCTTGTGCTCCCGTATAACACCGGCGATGGCGCCTGCCACCGCTGTGGACCGTGACTTGGCAGAGACTTTGATGGTGTCCACCATAGGACCGCTCCTTAGGATGCGTGGGTTGCTGTTTCAGAGCCAACCTGCATCGCGCCCCCACGCGTGACGACTGCCATGGTGTGAGAGCGCAGCATTGATAGTTCCACTATTATAACAACGAATTAGATAAGGTCGTGTCACGTTGTCTTTTAGGCGCAGTCCTTGCGTCCGCCGACGCACGTGCATCCAGTTGTAATCCGACTGTTATTTGGCGTATTCGATAGAGCGTGTCTCCCGAATCACCGTTACCTTGATTTGACCGGGATATTCGAGATTGTCCTCCACCTTGCGGGCAATTTGTTTGCATAGATTGATCGCGCCCAGATCGTCGATTTCTTCCGGCCTTACGATAATACGAATTTCACGACCGGCCTGGATTGCGTAGGACTGTTGGACTCCGGTGAAGGAGTTGGCCATGGTCTCCAGTGCCTCAACCCGTTTCAGATACTGTTCCAGCGATTCCCGGCGTGCTCCCGGCCGCGCTCCGCTGATGGCATCGGCGGCGATCACGAGCACCGATTCCAGAGACCGGGATTCTTCCTCGCCGTGATGCGACGCGATGATGTTTGCCACGGGTTCGGGTACCCCATATTTGCGGGCAAAATCGGCCCCGATCAGGGCATGTGCACCTCCCACTTCATGCGTCACGGCTTTGCCGATGTCATGCAGCAGCGCACCGGCCTTGGCCACCTGCACGTCCGCCTTGAGTTCGGCGGCGATCATGCCGGCGAGGTGTGCGGTTTCGACCACGTGCGCCAGCACGTTCTGCCCATACGACGTGCGATATTTCAATTGTCCCAACAGTTTGATAATCTCAGGATGGAGACCGGTGATACCGACCTCGAGAGCAGCTTGTTCCCCTGCCTCGAGAATGGCGGCGTTCACTTCCTCTTCGGCTTTTTCGACGATCTTTTCAATCCGCCCGGGGTGGATTCGCCCATCGCTAATCAGTTTGTTCAAGGCAAGGCGTGCCACTTCACGTCGCACCGGATTGTGGCTGGAAAGGATGACGGCTTCCGGCGTATCATCCACGACCAGGTCTACGCCGGTGGCGATTTCGATGGCACGGATGTTGCGCCCCTGCCGACCGATGATGCGCCCTTTCATCTCGTCGTTGGGCAGTGGGACGAGTGCCACGGTCGTCTCGGCAACCTGATCGGAGGCAATGCGCTCGACGGCCGTTGTAATGATCTCTCGCGCGCGTCGTTCGCCTTCCTCGCGTGCTTGCTGTTCGATCTCGCGAATCAGGCGGGCGGCATCCTGCCGGGTATCCTTTTCAACTTGCTGAAGCAAAATGCCTTTGGCATCCTCGGTGCTCAGTCCCGAGATGCGCTGCAACTCGGCCAATTGCTTTGACTGGGCTGTTTCCAGCGATTCCCGAATGCGGTCCAGGTCTTTTTCTTTCTTGTCGAATTTCTTTTCGCGGGCTTCGAGCATCTCCTGCCGCCGGTCCACGCTCTCCCGGCGATGGCGCAAGCGCTCATCTTCCCTTTGCAGGTCCACGCGTTTCTTCTTGATCTCATTCTCGCCTTCGTCCCGCAGCTTGATCGATTCGTCTTTGGCTTTCAAGACAATGTCTTTGGCACGCGCTTCGGCTTCTACCAGCTGTTTTTCGACCTCCACCTGGCGAGCCTTGATCTGCGCGCTGGCAAAGTTCTTTTGCATCACATAACCGATGCCAAAGCCGCCGCCCCCTACGACGAGTGCTAAAACGAGAATCAGGACTAACTGAACCAGGTCCATTTTTCTTCCAGCCTCCACAAATACCTAAATTCAAACTTGGAATTTCAGATTCGGGTCTTCAAACCCTGCGAGAACAACAATCTGAAATTATGAATGGGTCTCTAGCCACAAGCGTTCGGCAGCCCGTTTAGCCACTTCGTATGAAAATCCGCGACGAGCAAGAAAAGCAACCAATTTATCGCGGAATTCGCGGTATTCCAGCGTGCTCAATCGCCTGGCGCGCGCCAGCCCGGCGCGATAGGCGCTTTCGCTTTCGTCGATTTTTCCGATGGCATCCGAGATCGCCGTGTCGGCAAGTCCCTTGCGCTTTAACTCAAAGCGCAGGGCGCGACCTGCGCGGGGACGGAATTCCTCGCGATTCTCAACCCAGTATTTAGCAAAGGCCGCATCGTCGAGTAGCCCCGCCCCGGTCAATTTTTCAATCACCCGGGTTACCACATCGGCCGGGACGTCCTTTTTCAGCAGATGTTGCCTTACTTCTGCCGTACTGCGCGGGCGCGGTTCCAGAAAACGGAGCGCCTTTTCGTGAGCATCCTCCAGGTTCTCTTCGCTGTCGAGCGCGGTCATCTCCGCTTCGCTCAGCACCTGGCCAACCCGCAGTCTCGCCGCGACGAACGCGGAGAGACCCATGGCAAACCGGTCGTCAATATACAAATTATAGCGGTTGGGATGCCGCGCTTGCGGCTCGATCGCCGTGATTTTACCAGCCATTGTTTATGGTGGGATCCCCGTCGGTCTCAAAATAAAGAATCGCCGTGGTGAGACCACAGCGATTGACAGATTTGCGCGCCAAGGGCATATGTGCCCGGCGCACACTTCCGAGATTATTCGTTTCTCCGATGAACGATGCCAGCGTCGGTGTTCTTCAGTCCACGTTCAGAAGGTACGATGACGCTCGGTGAACGCGCTCTAACTAAATAAGAATGCAAAATCCGATGGAGGACGCCACGGCTCCTCCGCTCGTGAAATCGGACAGATTGCTGGGCAAATCATATCTGCCGTTTGCCGGTCAGGCATTCATGTACCCGTATGCAATTCATTTGCGCGTTTTCGGAATCGGAGATCGCCCGCAAGGACGGGGACGATCCCGGAAGTGCCTCTTGGGAATCGGTCTGTTTGCTGTGATCGAGGTCACTGTCACTGAACGCACAATCGCGTCAAGAACATCTGTGCGAGCGGCGCCATTACGACGATGCGCTCGCCTCAGGCGAGCGCATCGAGTGACCTTTATTCTTTGTCGTCTTCGGTTTCTTCTTCTTCTTCTTCGGGCTCGTTGTCGCGCTCTTCATCCGCGAGACTGGGCGCCACTCCGCCGTTGAGCCCGACCTTTTCACGGATCTGGTGGTCCAGGTTGGTCATGATTTCCGGATTCTGCCTCAAGAACTCGCGCGCATTCTCACGCCCCTGGCCCATCCGCGTGCCGTCGATGGAATAGAACGCGCCCTTTTTGTCAATCACTTCCAATTCGACGCCAAGGTCAAGCAAGTCGCCTTCGCGCGATATGCCCTGGTTGTGCAAAATGTCAAACTCGGCCTTGCGGAAGGGCGGCGCCACCTTGTTCTTTTTCACGCGCACGCGCGTCCGGTTCCCGATGACCTCGTCGCCGCTCTTGATGGCATCGATGGGCCGGACGTCGAGCCGCACCGACGCGTAGAACTTGAGCGCCATTCCGCCGGTGGTCGTCTCCGGATTGCCGAACATGACGCCGATCTTTTGTCGGAGTTGGTTCGTAAAGATCACGGCCGTGTTAGAGCGTTTGATCGCGCCGGACAGTTTGCGCAGCGCCTGGCTCATCAAGCGAGCCTGCAAGCCCATATGCGAATCGCCCATCTCGCCTTCGATCTCAGCCCGCGGGACCAAGGCCGCGACAGAGTCGATGACCACGATGTCGACGGCGCCCGAACGGACCAGCGCTTCCGCGATCTCCAACGCCTGCTCACCTGTATCGGGTTGGGAGATCAACAATTCGTCCACATTGACGCCGCAGTGAGCGGCGTAAACAGGATCGAGTGCGTGTTCCACGTCAATAAAGGCGGCCACGCCACCCATTTTTTGGGCCTGGGCGATAATATGTTGGCATAACGTCGTCTTGCCGGACGCTTCGGGTCCGTAAATCTCGGTTACACGCCCGCGCGGAATGCCGCCGATGCCCAGTGCCAGGTCGAGGGAAATCGATCCGGTGGGAATTGCATCCACTTTCATTCCGGTTGCTTCCCCCATCTTCATGATGGCCCCTTCGCCAAATCGCTTTTTAAGGGACGCCAAAGTCGTTTCGAGCGCTTTGGCCTTGCCTGTCTCTGCCATTAGAATGCTCCTCTCGTGACGCGTCCCTTCCAACCGCTGTGGGCCAGAGTTTACTACAAGTGTTCAGAAAACGCAAGCCGCGACGTAAGAGATAGGGACGCGAGCAAAATTTGGGGTATCCGATCCACGCTATAGAGCGTGAACGCACCGCTGAAAAGCCATTTCGATGCGGTCACATTATAACAGAAC
>JBLMXX010000511.1:0-3393 GCA_050257995.1 Acidobacteriota bacterium
GCTAACCAAAAGCGCACCGAGCGCAAACGGGATCATCAAAACCAGACCCCCTATCCCCAGCGCAACGACGAGCAAAAGGACGCGCGCAAAAGACCGAGCCGTTTCCGGCAGGAAGGCAAACCCGCCAGCCGGCTCACGCTTGACCGCGCGCGCAATTCCTCCCAGATAGATGCTGCCCAGCAAGACCCCGGCAAGCGCGAAAAGCATAAACCAGCCGAGAAATACCACTTGATCTTCGATGGAGAACAGGACGGTCGGTTTGATCAAGTCCATCGGCGGCGCGTCGACCAACGGCATGATGGTTGGAATCCCCATCCCAAACATCGCCACGAATGAGAAAACATTAAACTGCTCGCCGATCGACTGGAACGCGCTCTTGAAAGCATCCAGCGCCTGCTGAGTGTCCGGCGACCCGGTCTGCGGGGCAGAGGCACTGAGGATGCTCAACATTTGATCGAATACGGGCTTGGCGTGGATCTGCGGACCCAACCAAAGAAAAAGGTCGAGCGCAATGGGCAGCAGCAGTATCCAGGGTTGGCGGAATACCAGCTCAAACCCAGCAAAGAGGGCTTCAATCGTTCCGAGCGGCTTTTGATCGATTTTTTCCATTGGAGCGTATTATAGCCGAACGTGTGTGCGGGGTCAAATAAAAGTCAGCGCGCTAAACTTACAGTCGGCCGCGTGCAAATTGACACCTCCCGCCGCCCATGTTATAATGAATCTACCGACCGTTTGGTAGATTACGTTTTGGCCTTTAAGCCAACCGGTCGTTTTCCACGACGAGGTGCGAAAATGCGCAAAATCGTCACGCCCGATCCGGCGAGCAAAAATGAACAGATTCTTGCCGAGGCGGTCCGCATCTTTA
Source organism: Acidobacteriota bacterium (assembly GCA_050257995.1). Lineage (GTDB taxonomy): Bacteria > Chloroflexota > Anaerolineae > UBA4142 > UBA4142 > JBLMXX01. The sequence goes on from JBLMXX010000511.1 coordinate 866, forward strand.
AGCAAAAGGGATACCACGCAACCTCCGTGCAGGACATTGCCGATGCAGTGGGCCTCCAAAAAGGCAGTCTGTACCACTATATCGCCAGCAAAGATGAACTCCTCTTCAAAATCTTTGAACGCAGCACCGGCGCCCTGACCCAACGCCTTCAGGTAATCATTGCTTCCGATAGCTCTCCGATCGAAAAACTCCAAGAGGCGATCCAGGCGCATGTGATCGTGCTGTGTGAGCATCTCGACACCTATACCGTTTACCTGGCAGAACGCCGCACTCTGGCCGGACGGACCCAGAGCAAAGTGCGTGCAGAAGCCCAGCGCCACGCGCACCTGCTGGAACAGATCATCTGTGAAGGTATCACGAGCGGCGACTTGCGCCAGGTGGATAGCAAGATGGCGGCGCACGCGATCCTGGGCATGTGCAACTGGCTTTACCAATGGTATTCCCCCAAGGGACGCCTGCTCCCACAGGATATCGCCAGGATCTTTGCAGACCTTGTCATCCGCGGGATGGCGACAAACTCCAGGACCGGAAACCATAATTCGAAAAGTTAAATTCCACAAGGAGGCCAAATGGCATTGCTCAGCACGGGCACACCTGCCCCAACTTTCAAAGGTATGAACCTCACCGGACCCGAAATCAATCTGGAGAACTACAAGGGCAAGAAATCGGTTGTCCTGATCTTTGCGCCGGACCGGGTTGACCCCGGACAGACCAACCAGGTCAAGACGCTCTACAACAAATACAAGGACAAGACCGAAATCATCACCGCCTCACGCAAGGTGCCCAGTATCTCGATGGCCAAGGCATTCCTCCAGCAGCTCGGGGTCAAGTTCCCTACCCTCTACGACCCTACGATGGCCGTCTACAAGCTGTACGGAGTCGAAAACCCTGCGGTGGTCTACATCATCGATCCGGAAGGGAATATCGCCTACTCCGCGCAGATGGACGTCAACAAAGTTGATCCCAAAGCACTGGAAGAAGCTATTGCGGCGAATGTGAAATAGTCAATTTGTCGCTGGGTCAATTAGTCGACTGCTTGATTAGTTGACCCAGTTCCCCCAAGGAGGTCGCATGGACCTCGGTCTCAAGGGCAAAGTCGCGCTGGTGACCGGCGGCGCGCGCGGGATTGGCAAGGCCGTTGCCCTCGCGTTTGCACGCGAGGGTGCGAACGTCGGCATCCTCGACCTGCTCGAAGAGGAAACGCCCCAGGCGGTCGCGGAGGTGCGCGCGTTGGGCGTGCAAGCCGGCGGCTTGACGACCGACGTGACCGACGTCGAGCAGCTCAATGCCAATGTTGCAAAACTGGCGGAAGAGCTGGGCGGAGTGCACTGCCTCGTGAACAGCGCCGCCATTCTCATCAACGTATCCAAGATCGAAGAGATGGACCCCGGATTGTGGCAGCGCGATCTGGACGTGAATCTAACCGGCGTCTTTAACTCTGTCCGCGCGGTCATGCCTTTTATGCAAAGGCAAAACTGGGGACGGATCGTCACCCTCTCGTCGGTCGCCGGAGTGATGGGCGGGTTCGGACAGGCCGGCTATTCGTCGACCAAGGGCGCCGTCATCAGCCTGATGAAAACGGTTGCCATCGAGATGGCGCGCTATAACATCACGGCGAATGCGGTCTATCCCGGCATGGTGGGCACGGAAATGGCGCAGTTCATCCGCCCCGATCTGAAAGAGCGCATGGTAAAGCGAAGCGTCTGGCGCAAGGAAATGGAACCCTCGGCAATCGCGGATGCCATCGTCTTTCTCTGCTCCGAACCCGCCCGTTACATTACCGGCGTCGCACTGGACCTGAGCGGCGGCATCTCGCTGTTCACGTTCTAAAGGAAAGGGAGTTGCACGATGACAGACGTCGTCGTCCTGGATGGCGCAAGGACACCCATTGGATCGTTCGGCGGAAGCCTACGTGAAGTTAGCGCTCCGACACTGCTGGAGCATGCATTCCGTGCCGCGCTCGACAAAACCAAGGTTGACCCTCATGAGATCGACGAGACGATTGTCGGCCAGGTCTTTCAGGGGAGCGATGCCCCGGGCATCGCGCGCTTTTGCTCTCTGCGGGTGGGCATCCCTCACGCCGTGCCGGGGATGACGCTCAATCGCCAGTGCGCGAGTGGTCTGGAAGCCGTCGTATACGGGGCAAAAGATATCCTGGCAGGCGAAGCCGACCTGGTGCTGACCGGCGGGGTCGAGTCCATGAGCACCGTCCCCTACCATATCCGCGGGATGCGTTGGGGCGTCAAAATGGGTCCGCAATTCCTGATCGACGGCATGGCGGAGCTCTATGATGACGTGACCGCCGGCGGGATGTGGATCTGGGCTGAGAACATGGCAGAGCGATTCGAGGTCTCGCGCCAAGCGCAAGATGAGTGGTCACTCCTCTCGCACCAGCGCGCGGTCGCGGCGGCGGCAGCGGGGAGGATGCGCCAGGAGATCGCGCCCATAGAACTGCCGGACAAAAAAGGGGTACGCGTGATGGACCGGGACGAGGGACCCCGCGCGGATACGTCACTTGAAAAACTGGC
>JBLMXX010000512.1:0-4661 GCA_050257995.1 Acidobacteriota bacterium
GCCTGGAACAAAATAGCCCTGGACCGGGATTTTCTTGAAAGCGTCGCTGCCAAGCGCCAGCGCGAAGGAGCCACTCCCGCCCACGGGGAAGGGAATGCCGTGGTCGGATTCCCCGAACTGCTGGCGGGGAATGTGCGAGTGGTCTTTGGGACCATCTTCGTTGCTCCCGAACGCCCCGACCGCACGGCGAAGGGCAAAACCTACTCCACTCCGCAAGAGGCGAACGAGCAGGGGATGGAGCAAATCGCTTATTACGGCACGCTCGCGATGGACCCGCGCGTGAGCATCATCACCACCCGCCGGGACCTTGACCGGGTGCTCGCCTCGAACGAGGAAGCGCGCGTGGGTATCGTGATTCTCATGGAAGGGGCGGACCCCATCGTCACCCCGGCCCAGGTCCCCGAATGGTACCAGGCGGGCGTCCGCATCGTCGGCACATCCTGGAGCCAAACGCGCTACGCAGGCGGAACGCGCGCCCCCGGCGGGCTCACTCCGTCCGGGCGCGAGCTGTTGCCGGAGATGGAGCGCGCCGGCTTGATCCTCGACACTTCGCACATGGCAGAGCAGAGTTTCTTTGAGGCGCTGGAAATCTTTCATGGAGCCATCATCGCCAGCCATTCCAATTGCCGGGCTTTTGTCGACACGGACCGCCAGTTAAGCGACGAGATGATTCGTTCGCTCGTCCAGCGGGGCGGCGTCATCGGCTCCGTCCTCTATAACCGGTTTATCAAAGCGGATTGGGACAATTCGGCTCTCAAGGATGCTGTGGGTCTCACGGATGTGATGGAGCATATGCTGCACATCTGCGATATTGCCGGGGATGCCAACCACATCGGGATCGGCACGGATTTTGACGGCGGCTTTGGCCGCGAGTCCTCGCCGCGGGAGATCGATACGATCGCCGACCTCCAAAAACTGGGTGACGTGCTGGCCGCGCGGTTCAACGATGAAGAAATTGCCGGCATCCTGGGCGGGAATTGGATCCGCATCCTGCGCCGCGCTCTGCCGCGCTAGGGGTTTTGAGTTACACCGTGGATAAGTATGACAGAAGGAAGGGCCAAAATGGAAGAGGAGAGAAAGGTATCCAAGTCGGGTAAAGATAACGCTCCAGCGACCCAGGCCAAAGTCGCCCTCATTACGGGCGCCTCACGCGGGTTGGGGCTGGCGTTGGCGCGCGCGCTGGCGTCGCGCGGCTGGCGCCTTATCATCGATGCGCGCGGGACAGAGGCGCTAGAACGAGTGCGCGCCGAATTGGCAAAAACAACGGATGTGATCGCCATCCCCGGCGACGTTGCGCAGGCGATGCACCACCAGGCGCTGGTGAACGCGGCGCGCTCCATGGGAGGACTCGACGCTCTGATCAACAACGCGAGCATCCTCGGTCCCAGTCCTCAGCCAAACCTCTTGGATTATCCACTGCAAGCCCTCGAGCAGGTCTTTCGCGTGAATGTCTTTGCTCCGCTGGGACTCATTCAAGACCTGCGTTACGAGCTTCGCAATAACGCGCGATTGTTGAACATTACGAGCGATGCAGGTGTAGAGCCCTATCCGGGGTGGGGTGGCTACGGCTCAAGCAAAGCGGCATTTGAACAGCTTTCGGCTATCCTGGCGGCAGAAAATCCATCCCTACGGGTTTACCGGGTCGATCCGGGCGACATGCGGACGCAAATGCACCAGGAGGCGTATCCCGGGGAGGATATCAGCGACCGCCCCTTGCCCGAGGAGAGTGTGCCGGGTCTGTTAGCATTGATCGAGGGGGACTATACGAGTGGACGGTACAAGGCGCGGGACCTCCGGGCGGCGAAGGTGAGCCACCCGTGAAAACTCTAACGCAGGCGCAGGAGTATTCTCTGGCGTCCTTGCCCCAGCCAGGGTCCGAGTCCGACGGCTTTAAATTCAGCCTGCCGCCTGAACTGCAAGCCCACGAGCCGCCCGAAGCGCGCGGACTGGCGCGCGACGGGGTGAGGATGATGGTCTCGTATCGGTCGGACGACCACGTGGTGCATAGCCAATTCCGGGATTTGGACAAGTACCTATCTCCGGGAGATGTCCTCGTTATCAACACGAGCGGCACCCTGAACGCGGCGCTGCACGCGTCGCGTGCAGACGGAATGGAAATGGAATTGCATCTCTCGACCCATCATCCTGGCGATATTTGGGTGGTGGAATTGCGGCGGCTGACCGAAAAAGGGACGGTGCCCTTTAGTCAAGCCCAAGCCGGTGAGGTTGTGACTCTCCCCGGCGGCGCCTGGGCGATCCTGCGGGCGCCTCTTGCCGAGAGTGCAAAACGCCTTTGGATCGCGAGCCTGCATTTGCCCTCTCCGCTGGAAGACTATTTGGCCCGATATGGTTTCCCGATTCGCTATGGCTATGTCCGCGAAGAGTGGCCCATCTCGTACTATCAAACCGCCTATGTCACCGAGCCCGGCAGTGCCGAAATGCCTTCGGCGGGGCGTCCTTTTACGCCCGAACTGATCACGCGCCTGGTAGCCCACGGGGTGCTGATCGTTCCCCTACTCCTTCATACCGGCGTTGCGAGCCTGGAGAATCACGAGGCACCTTACGACGAGTACTATGCGGTGCCTTCAGAGACGGCGAATGTGGTCAACGGCGCCCATGCGGCGGGAAGGCGCGTCATTGCGGTCGGTACCACGGTCGTGCGCGCTTTGGAGACGGTGACCGACATGGAGGGCGTGACGTGGCGCGGTGAGGGCTGGACCCGACTGGTCATTACGCCGCAGCGAGGGATCCGGGCGGTCAATGGCCTGTTGACCGGGCTGCACGAACCGCGCTCGAGTCACCTGGCCATGCTGGAAGCGTTGGTGGGGCGCGCCCATATGGAGATTACCTATGCCAGCGCCCTGCGCGAGCATTACCTCTGGCACGAGTTTGGCGATGTGCATTTGATCCTGCCGTTCGCGTAGGGCTTGTGCATAAATGGTTTGGTCGCCCATCAGCGCCTCCGCGCCGGCGGGCTTTTTTATTATACGTCTGTAAGGTTTTCCGCGAATCTGCGATATAATATTAGCACTCCCGAACAAAAGGATGTAAAAGCATGCAGACGGCCGATACAAAAGCCCAATCAAGCGCCAAGCGTTTTCTTCAGAGACCGTTCTACAAATTCATCAACTTTTATGGGCCGTTTATGGGCGCGGGTATTCGCGTGGTCCACACTTCGCCCGACTATCGGACCGTCCGGGTTGAGATGAAATTAAGGTGGTATAACCGCAATGCGGTCGGCACGCATTTCGGCGGCTCGCTATATGCCATGTGCGATCCCTTTTTCATGTTGTTAATGATGCATCACATGGGCAACGATTATGTCATCTGGGACAAGGCGGCAGATATTCAATTTGTCCGCCCCGGGAGCGGGACCGTTCACGCGGATTTCCAACTGCCCGCCGAGACTGTCGATGAGATCCGCGCCCGCGCAGATCGGGGCGAAAAGGTCGAGCCGACCTTTGCAGTGGATGTCGTGGATGAAGAGGGTCAGGTGGTCGCTCGCGTCGAAAAACTACTCTACGTGCGAAAGAAGAATGCGCCAAATGCAGAGTCGCGTCCGGACGCCCAGATCTCACAGAGCGAGGTTCGATGAATCCTACTGGCGACCAGGAACTCCTCGCCCGCGCCCAGACCGGCGCCGATGGATTTGGCGAGCTGTTCGATAAATATTACGACAAGATCTATGCGTATGCCTACCGGCGGGTCGGGGCGCGGGCGCCGGCGGAAGACATCGCCGCGTGTACCTTCGAGGACGCACTGCGCGGCATCCAGCGCCTGCATTGGGACGGCAAGCCAATCGCGGCGTGGCTATATCGCATTGCTTCGCGGCGGGTGGCGGACCATTACCGTCGCGCCAAGGCAACTCCCACGGCAGATATCGAGAACGTGAATCTGGAAGCAGCGACATCTCCAGCGGACAATGCGGAACAATCCGAGACGCAGTCAGAGGTCCGGGTAGCGCTCGCCAGGCTGGAACCGCGGGACCGCGAAATCATCCAGTTTGTTTATTTCGACGAATTGCAGACGGTAGAAATCGCGGCGATGTTCAACTGCACGACGAACAGCATTTACGTGCGCCTGCATCGTGCGCTCAAGCGACTGAGGACTCTATTGGAGGAGGACCGGCATGGAATGGAATGACGAATGGATCGTGCAAACTCTGAAAGAAATGCGTGCCCGCGAGGTGATTCCCCCTCCGCTGAGGCGCGCCGCCGTGCGGGCACAGCTCGTCCAGCCATCCTGGACCTATTTGTATGCATTCGAGACGCGGCTTGGCTGGTTGGGAGTCGCGCGTTCTGAGCGTGGGGTTCGGCATCTGCAATTGCCGCGCCCGACTCGCGCACAGGCTTTGCGCGGCTTGCAGCGCGAATTCCCCACCGGCACGGTGGTCGAGGACATCCCGCGCGAAATCGAACGCGAGCTGCGCGAGTATGCCGAGGGACGGGGGCGCTCGTTCAGCCTGCCGCTGGACCTTGCCGGCGTCAAGCCCTTTCAGCGTGCCGTCCTGGTCGCCATTGCCAAGATTCCTTTTGGGGAAACGCGGACGTATGGCTGGGTGGCGCGCGAGATCGGCAACCCCAAGGCAGCGCGTGCGGTGGGGCAAGCGCTGCACACCAACCCCATCCCCATCATCATTCCGTGCCATCGGGTGATCGCCG
>JBLMXX010000513.1:0-3961 GCA_050257995.1 Acidobacteriota bacterium
CCCGCGCGTCCCCGACAATTCCAATCGACGCGCCCCGGTTTCGTCCGATCTCGCGCGCGTCGATGTCGACTTGGATAATCGCGGCACCCGCGTTAAAGGCAGGCACCTTGCCATACCCAAGACGAAAATCCAACGGCGCGCCGACGACGAGGATCACATCGGCGTTCGCCAGTGCGTGCTTGCGGGAGGCGCTGTAATAGTTTGGATGGTCGGGCGGCAGAGCGCCCCGCCCCATTGCATTCAGATAGATGGGAAGTTGGAGACGCTCGCCGAGACGCGCCAAGGCATCCGCCGCATCACTCCACCAGATGGCACTTCCCGCGATCACCGTCGGTCGCTCGGCCCGCTCAAGCAAGGAGGCGGCACGCGAAATGACCTGAGGGTCGCCGGAAGGAAGCGATTCCGTCCGGTAATTGAACGGGAACTCTACTTCGGCATCTTCTATCGTGCCCAGCAAGACATCAATGGGGATTTCCAAGAATGCGGGACCGTATCGCCCGGCAAACATCTGGCGGAAAGCGATGGAGAGGTATTCCGGAATGCGGCGGGTGTGCAATACCGGGCGCGCCCATTTCGTGATCGAAGAAACCAGCGCGACGCTGTCCAATTCCTGGAGAGAACCCATCTCGAATTGATCGCTGGGCGCCTGTCCCCCTATGACGAGAACGGGACTGTCGGCCTGGAACGCGTTCGCCAGCCCGGTCACGGCGTCCGTCACCCCCACGCCCGCGGTCACGATCGCCACACCCGCGTGGCGCGTCAACCGGGCGTACCCGTCGGCGGCGTGCGCCGCTGCCTGCTCGTGCCGAAAGTCGACGATGCGAATCCCTTCGTCCAACAAGCCATTGTAGATCGGCATGATGTGCCCGCCGCAGAGCGTGAACACGATGTCAACCCTCTCGCGTTTCAGCATGCCGGCAACCAGGTGTCCGCCATCAAGCATGATTCACTCCAATCAGGGGTAGCGCGAATGGAGGCATCTTAGCATATCGCCTACTCAGCGTCAACAAGAAAAACGCCGCCGCATGCTCGCGACGGCTGGAAATATTTATTGATTTTCTTTCTACTTGCACAGCCCCGGCCAGAGGATGTAATCCCCGTTCGGAAGATATTCCCAATAGGGACCGCTGCACTCTCGCACGACCGCGGTCCGCACAAAGCCGACCTTGTATGAGACTGGAATCGAGCTGCCGTTCGTGACTAGCGCGTACCACGTCCCACCGTTGGGAGATTGTCCCCGCCAAATGAGGTCATGGCTTGGCTCAAACCGGTTGGAGGTGCCGCGGCCCGTCGGCTTTGTATTCAAGTTCAAGCCCGCGCTGATATCCGGCGCATAGACAAACAGGCTCAATCCACCCTGACCGTTTGCGTCGAGCCAGAGGTCCATGATCGTTGCTCTGCCGTTGTTCATTTTGAGCCAAACACCGGCACCCGGCGCTATCGTCATCCACTTGTCATCCGCAGGGATCGCATTGGCAGGGCTGTCGCCGCGGGGCAGGTTTGAACTTGCCGCTATATTCGAGATCGTTGCCAACCCCGGCATCGCCGGTTCCGCCCGCCGGAGGGACGCCGGGGGATTCGCCTCGCAACGTGCGAACTCGTCCGAAATCAGAACGCAGGCAGAGGCAGGCGGAGGTGTAATAAAGAATACCGTGATCACGACGACAAGACCTGCGAGCGGCAGGAACCTGATCATTTAATGTCCCCTGAAATCATCTCGGCTCTAACTTTACTTGCACAACCCGGGCCACAATACATATGCCCCATTCGGAAGATATTCCCAGTAGGGACCGGTACAATCTCGCTGGGCATTTGCCGCTCCATTGTATCCGAGCTTGTATGATATCGGGACAGAATTGGTGTTGGTGACAAGGACATACCACGTCCCGCCGGCAGGCGCATTCCCGATCCACCACAAATCGTGGCGAAGATCCGCTTTGTTCACCGTCCCGCGGCCCTTGGCAGGTGTTGCCGGAGAAAGCTCGGTGTACTGTTCCGGCGAATAAACGCTAAACCCGATCCCATCTTTTCCGTATGCATCCAACCAGACCTCCAGATGCATCGGATTCTTGCCGCCGCCAATCTTGTACCAGACTCCCGTCCCGGCGGCGATCGTGCTCCAAGTGTCCGCCGGTTCCATTGCATCCGAAGGACTGGATCCTTTCTGAGTAAGCACCGCCAGCGCCACGGCTGGAGCGGTTGTCGGACGGGGGGTCGCCTTGGCAGTCAAGCGGGCTTTGGGCGGACGCAAGGTGATGCAGCGGAATGGATCGTCATCACCCGGTTCGCATGCGGAGGCAGAAAGGCTGCCAAAAAGGATGAAAATGAAGGCGAGCAAAAGGGAGACGGAAAGCAGTACGTGTCGTCGCATGGCTGTTATTTAATCCTCTTCATGGGATAGATTGGCGAGCCGATGCCAGCGCACGCGTTAGCGCCGGCACGACCTGCAAGGCATCGCCGATAATGCCGTAATCCGCCTGTTTGAAAATATCAGCATCCGGTGTATTGTTGATGGCAAGGATCAAACCGGAGCGCTGGATGCCCACGGTGTGGTTGAACTTGCCACTGGTTCCCACGGCAACGTACAGCCGCGGCGAAATCGAACGTCCGGTCAACCCGATTTGCATCTGGCGCGGCAGCCAGCCCGAATCCACGACCTTGCGCGTCCCTCCTACCGGTGCATGAAGGACCGCGGCCAGCTCGCGCACTGTGGCGAGGTGCTCCGGACCGCCCAGTCCCATACCGACACCCACGATGACTTCGGCGTCGTCCAGGGCGATCCCTTCTTTCTCATTCTCTTCAACCTCGATCAGCCGTGTACGCGGGGCATCGATCTTGTCGATCGGCAAGAGCCGCACATCCGGTTCGCGCGAAAAATCCGCCTGCGCCATCTGAAACATACCGGGCCGGATGGTCGCCATGGCGGGGCGCGTCCGCGTAAAAATGGGGGCGACGATGTTTCCGCCAAATGCCGGTTTGAGCTGGACCAGACTACCGTCCGCATCAATCTCCAGACCGATGCAATCGCCGGTCAGCCCGATATTGAGGCGGGCAGCCAGCCGCGGGGCAAGGTCGCGCCCCCACGATGTAGATGGGAAAAGGACGGCATAGGGGTCTTGGCGGCGAATCGCCTCGGCGAGGACGCCGGTGAATGATTCGGCGGAGTACATGGAGAGCGCGGGATGATCGGCGATATAGACTTGATCCGCGCCGTATGCGGCCAGTGTCCGGGCGTGCCTGCCGACTCCCTGCCCGATCAGCACCGCCGCCACCTGACCGTCAAAATCATTCGCCAGTTGAACGCTTCTCCCCAACAGTTCCAGGGTAGCCGGGCGAATCTCGTCGCCGACGAGTTCGACGACCACCCAGATCGACCGGTCGTTCGGATCCGGACGCCGCGGTTTTGGCTTGATGATTTCACACGGTCTTGACTTCCATTCGCCGTACAAACCCTCCGCCAACAGATCCCGCACAACCTCTTGCGCAACGGCATCGACGTTGCCGTTTGCGGACCGGATGATTCGCTTTCGAGATGGCTCGATCGAATAAATCTCGGAAACCCACGTCGGCGAGCCGGCCAGACCGATGAGATTCAGGTCAGCGTCCAGGTCCGAGGGGGTCATCACCTCGAGCGGTTTGACTCTTCCAGTCTCCAAAGCGGCGGGCGCCACCTTGATTGGCTTGACGAGGCGTTCCGCTGCCGTGAGGACGATGGGAAATCCGGATTCGATGGTCTCGAAACCCTCGTCCGTCTCTCGCGTCGCCACGATGGTTTTCCGGTCGTCCGAGATCTTTAGTCCCGTCACACCCGTGACTTGCGGCACATCCAGCATTTCTGCCAGCATGGGCGGGACCTGGGCAGTTTCGGCATCCGTGGCATACTTGCCGCAGAAGATAATATCGAACCCGATCTTGCGGCACGCGAGCGCCAGCGCCCGTGCCGTCGCCAGCGTATCGGCGC
>JBLMXX010000514.1:0-3893 GCA_050257995.1 Acidobacteriota bacterium
GACCCCGACACGCTTGACCCCATGGGACAGACGACGACCACGGTCCAGAACATGGTGGACTATATGGCGGAGCCGTTGGTCACTCTGGATACGAGCGGCAAGATCCAGCCGGGACTGGCCAAATCGTGGCAGATTTCTACGGATGGATTGACGTACACCTTCAATCTTCAGCAGGGCGTCAAGTTTCACGACGGCGCCAACTTTGACGCCGCTGCCGTCAAGGCGAATTTCGACCGGCTATTGGACCCGGATAACACGGTTCCCCTGCGCGGCGTCATGAATGTGATCCAAAAAGTCGAGGTCGTCGATCCGGCGACGGTCAAGTTCACCCTCAAGGCGCCCACGGCGCCTCTGCTGGCCGCATTGACGATCACGACCGCGAGCATCCTTTCGCCGGCGAGTATCGACAAGTCTTCCCCGAACTATAAAAAGGTGAACCAGCCGGTCGGCACGGGTCCTTATGTGTTCAAGGAATACACCAAGGGCAGCCAGGTGGTTGTCACCAAGAACCCGAACTATTGGGGCAAAAAACCCTATTATGATTCGGTCGTCTTTCGTATCGTGCCCGAAGCGGCTACTCGCGAGAGTCTTCTGCTCGCGGGTCAAGTGGATTTGATCATCCTGCCGCCCGTCTCCGACATACCCGCCCTGCAAAAGAATTCTGCCGTCAAAGTCCTCCTCTCGCCCAGCGATCGCACGATCTTCGTCGCCATCAACACCACCTCAAAACCCCTGGATAATCCGAAGGTGAGGCAGGCGTTGAACTATGCCGTCAACAAAGAGGACATTGTGAAGAATATCCTGTTCGGCGCGGCGGACCCGTTGGATGCGCCCATTGCCAACAGCCTCTTTGGTTACTGCAAGACCGGTCCTTACAGCTACGACCCGGCCAAGGCCAAGCAGCTCTTGAGCGAGGCGGGGGTTGCGCCCGGGACCAAGCTGGCTTTTATGTCTCCGACGGGGCGCTATGTTCAGGACTTTCAAGCGGCTCAGGCGATCGCGGGCTACTTGAAGGACGTGGGAATCGACGCCACTCCAACCACCATGGACTGGCCCAGCTACGTCGCCACGATGACCAAGCCGCAGGCGGAGAACACTACTCAATTGCATGTGCTTGGTTGGGCTCCGGCATACCTGGACGAGTCCCAACAGATTCTCCAGTTCTTGTCGAGCGAGCATCCGCCCAAGGGCTTGGCGACCTCTTTCTACAAGAGCAAGGCTGACGATCTGGCAGCACAGGCGCTGTCCGAACCGGATGAGAAGAAACGCGCCGATCTCTACTGCCAGGCGAACAAGGTCATCTGGGATGATGCGCCCTGGATCTTCCTTTGGACTCAGCGTTTCCCGATGGTCTATTCCGCCAAGGTCAAAGGCGTCTCCGGCGTACCGAACGAAAAGTTCGCCGCGTTGTATGCAGAGCCTGCCCAGTAAAGTTCAATTGAGTTGTCATTGAATTGTCATTGCGAGCCCCGAAGGGGCGACCCTGGCACCTGCGGTACCGCCAGGGCAGGTGAGCAATCTCCAATATCGTCTTTCAAAGTCAACGTCGGGGATTGCTCACCTGCACTGCAACGCACGCAGTGCGGTGCAAGTGTCGGGCTTCGCCCTCGCAATGACAATCTACAATGGCAATGACAACCCAACATGACAACCTAAACAGAAATCAATCATGACACGATACATCGCTCAGCGGTTGATCATTGCTGCCGTTACTCTGCTTGGCGTTTCGGTGATCGTTTTTCTCATGCTCCATCTGCTCCCGGGTGATCCGGCGCGCATCATCGCGGGATTGCTCGCCACTGACCAGGATATCGCGCGCATCCGCACCCAGCTCGGCCTCGACCAGCCATTGCTCGTGCAGTATCTGCACTTTCTTTCGAATCTTCTTCAGGGAAACCTGGGGATCTCTGCGCGCACCTCGGAGCCGGTGCTCAAAGAGGTGCTGGGGCGTCTCCCCGCCACGATCGAGCTGGCGGTGGTCAGCACGGCAGTGGCGGCTTTTATCGGCGTGGCGGCCGGCGTCCTCGCCGCTACCCGTCCCAATACTCTGCTCGACTATGTGCTTTCGGCGCTCACTCTATTCGGCGTCTCGATGCCGGTCTACTGGCTGGGGTTGATGCTGATCATTCTCTTTGCCGTCCAACTCCAGTTACTCCCTGCCGCGGGAAATGACCAACCTGCCAGCATCCTCCTCCCCTCCATTACGCTGTCCGCATTCTCCGTGGCGCTGATCGCGCGCATGACGCGCGCCAGCATGTTGGATGTGTTGGGTCACGATTACGTGCGCACCGGTCGCGCCAAAGGGCTGCGTGAGCAGCAAATCTTGTTTCGACATGCGCTCAAGAATGCCTTCATCCCGATCCTTACGGTGATCGGCTTGCAGTTTGGCACGCTGCTCGGCGGCGCCGTCCTGACCGAATCGGTCTTTGGCTGGCCCGGGGTCGGCCTGCTCTTGGTCAATTCCATTTTTTCGCGCGACTATCCTATGGTCCAAGGGATCGCCCTGGTTTTCTCTACGATGTTCATCCTGTTGAATCTGGTGGTGGATATCCTTTATGCGTACATCGATCCACGCATCCATTACGCCTGATGCGCCCGCCGCCGTGCCACTGCCGGAAAAACCCGAGGGGTGGCGGGAGACCTGGCGACGCTTCCGGCGCCGCCGTTCCGCGGTGTTGGGCCTGGCGATTTTACTCTTCCTGGCAGGTCTCGCCGCCATCGCTCCGCTGTTGACCTCGTACGATCCGGAGCACCAGCAGTTGTCGCGCGTCTTGCTTTCGCCCTCCCTGAGCTATCCACTGGGAACGGACTATTTGGGCCGCGATATATTGACGCGCCTACTTTACGGTGCCCGTCTCTCGTTATTGATCGGATTCCTCGCCGTCGCCATTGGCTTGCTGGTCGGCTTGCCTCTCGGCGCCGTCTCGGGATATTATGGGAGTTGGGTCGATCTGATTATCCAACGCATCGCCGACATACTGCTCTCTTTTCCCGGATTCCTCCTGGCGCTCTCCCTCGTCGCCATCCTGGGGATTGGATTGCAGAATGTGGTCATCTCCGTCGGCATCAGTGCCGTGCCGTCCTTTATCCGGCTCGTGCGCGGCTCGGTCCTCACCATCCGTGAATTGACGTACGTCGAAGCCGCCAAGTCGGTGGGCGTGCGGGACGGTTCCATCATTGTTCGTCACGTGATGCCAAATGCTATGACGCCCGTCATCGTCCAAGCCACCCTGAACCTGGGCACGGCGATCCTGACGGCGGCGGGTCTCGGCTTTCTCGGGCTCGGAGTCCAGCCGCCGACGCCCGAGTGGGGCACGATGCTCGGCGAGGGGCGCAATTACATTTTCAGCAATCCGAACATGGCGACCTTTCCCGGGCTGGCGATCTTTTTCGCCGTGCTCGGTTTCAACCTGCTGGGCGATGGATTGCGCGATGCGCTCGACCCGCGCATGAAACATCTCTAAGCCAACATTATCATCGGAGGTTACAATGTCCCGCGTGGATGACGCGATCGAATTTGCCAGAAAGAATCACGACCGGTATTTGTCAGAGCTGAAGGAATTCTCCGCGATTCCAAGCATCTCGACTCTGCCCGCGAACAAGCCGGATATGCAGAGTGCGGCGGAATGGGTGTCCAAGCAGTTAAAGGGCATGGGATTCAATCAGGTTGAGATCATGCCCACCGCCGGGCATCCGGTTGTGTATGGGGAATGGCTCGGCCTCCCGGGCAAGCCGACGTTGCTGGTCTATGGTCACTATGACGTACAGCCGGTCGACCCGCTTAACGAGTGGATCTCGCCGCCGTTCGACGCGACCGTGCGCGGAGACAATATCTATGCGCGCGGCATATCGGATATGAAGGGTCAGGTCCACGGCTTTCTCAAGGCGTTGGA
>JBLMXX010000515.1:0-4556 GCA_050257995.1 Acidobacteriota bacterium
CGGAGTGACACTAAGGCAGCGGTCTGGCTAAAGGGAGTTAACATAGAGGAATTCAGGCAGCGCAATCCCCATACATTTGTCGATCTCTACCTGTTTCAGGGATTGGGGAAAACCATGGATGAGAAATGGGGCTTGAACCTATTGCGGGTTGCGGTAGACCCGGAGACCGTCCGGACTGTTTCGCAAGAAATTGACGTGTTAGTCGCGTTTGCACAAGCGAATGGGATGTACATTCTTTTCGTTCCTTTCGCCAGTGCCACCAATCCAGCTAGAAGTGAACAGCGCCTGACGGTCCCGGATGACCTCGTCGCCGCAGGAATGGGGTATCTCGCGGGCAAATATAGGGATAGGCCCAATGTGCTTTACGGAATTTGGAATGAGCCGCATCCCGAAAGCATCCCATCACTCAACTATGATCGGCAATGGCAGGTCTGGATGCAAGCCGCAATAAAGGTTGCCAAATCCATCCGAAGCAAAAACCCTAATTCGATCCTGGTTGTGCCTGGAGGAACGAAATGGGCAAGGGACCTGACGTACTACAAGGACCATCCCTTTCCTTTTGAAAATATCATCTACGACGTTCACGATTACTCGGCGGCTCCTGACTATAACTATAGCAGAGCGATGTGGACTTGGGCCATTGGAAAATACCCACTTTTAATCGGCGAATTTGGCGGCGATCCCACTAATCCTTTGGATCCCCAATCTCTTGCCTATATGGAAGAAACCATTTCGATCGTAGATCAGAATTCGGAACTGATTCATTACGCCATGTATGCTCTGACAAATGACGGTGCCTGGGGCATCTTTAATCGGGGGTTGACCAGGATGCCCAAAGGGAACCTGCTTTTCGATGATTTGATCAAGCAACCGCCCACACGGTTCCGGTGAACGACACTTGACGCAACGCAGAATGAACGGATCAACACGTCGCCCCCTGCCCTGCCACCAATTGAGCCATCATGCCGCGAACAAAATCAATCTCGTCCTGATTGACCTGGTGTCCCATGTTCGGGTAGAGCCGAAGGGTGACCTGCCCACCCATCCGCTTGAGCACATCGGCGGTCTCGATGGCATGCTCTTTCGCTACATGAATATCGACATCGCTGCACCCCATAAACACTGGCATGCCTTCAAGCGAACCCGGGTAATTGCGCGAAATGTCATCGGGACCGATCAGTGCGCCGGTTAGGCCGGCGACTCCTCCATAACGCCGTGCATGCCGGGCTACGAACTCTAATATTAGACATGCCCCCTGAGAAAAACCGAGTAACATTGTGCGCTCGGGTGGGATACCTGATTTGGCTACCTGCGCGAGCACATCTTCGACCAATGCCAAAGACGAGGACAGCCAAGGCTCATTGCTCGCGAGAGGGTCAAGGTATCGGTTGGGATACCAAGTGTTTCCATTTGCTTGTGGAGCCAAGTATGCAAAGTGAGGTTGAGCGAGCAGAGGCACCAGACTGAGGATATCTTGGCTGGTCGCCCCGCGGCCGTGGAGCATCACCATCGCTGCATGAGCTCGCTCCAGTGGTTCCCCGGCATATGCAATGGGCTGTCCCTGGTGTGGTCCTTGATTCATTGGCATAGTCATATCGCCCTCGGATTTGCATCCATGTCAGCACAGGGGGGCAGGGCTGCCGCAAGTGACCATCCGAAAATGAAGGGACCGCGGGCGCGTTCCTGGTCTGTCAACAAGGCATGGCGCGCCGCATCAACAAGTGCGCCGGAGGCAGAGCGTTGACCGAACGCCCAGAGGCAGCGCAGACTAAAGAAACGGAAATACGTCAGCGTGAGAACAGGCTGAAACCCGGCATTGACAAAACCCTTCAACGAAGGTCGGTTGCTTTGCGACGAGCCAATCCAGACGCATCGAATTCCTTCACTGCGTAGGATGGAATTTATGTGCCTCAGCAACCCGCTGTAAAGCCCCATGCCACGGTACTCCTTCAAAGTCGCACAGTCCCAGACATATGCTTCGCGCGGCGCAAGTCGAATCTCGCGCTCTTGTTCGCCAATGCACTCGTCCGTCTGGGAGACCCACCCGTACGCGGCCACGCGATCTTCGACCCAAGCCGCGAAACAACGTCGTCCCCCAGTCAGGCGCTCCCGAATGACTAGAGAGTCGGGCGCGCCCATTGCTGCACTAAGCGCCTCCATGCTTTCCGCGCCGATCTCACCAAAAGTCGCAGGGACAGGCGGCAATACCGGCGGTTTGTTTGCCAAGTCTGCCGCGAACAGGATGCCGCGTTCAAATATCCATCTGCGCATTTGCATCGTTAGGCATTGACAGGCGCCAGAGTCCTTCGCTCTGTTAGTTGAGAGATCGCGTCGGCGAGATGGTGTTCCTCGATGTTATAGTCGCCCTCCGCCAAGCGAAGTTGGTGGGCAAGCCGCAAGACGTCCGCATAAGTATACCCTTCGGGCGGTGCGAATTTATAGCACGCCATCTCGAGTAACTGCCCATTGGGGTCGCGGAAGTAGATCGAGTCCATAAACCCTCTATCGATCGGTCCCGTATTCCAAATCCCGCGCTCTTTCAGTCGCTGGGCGATTTGATTGTACGTAGCCTTCGAAACCGTAAACGCCAAGTGGTGTAGGTTCCCGATGTCCTGCGGATTCGGGGTGGGATCGTCCCGACGCGTCGGTCGCACGAAAAATGTAATCAACCGACCATCGCCGGCATCGAAATAGAGGTGATTTTCCTCGGGGACATCCAGGTTCGGTTGTTCAAAGACTAACGGCATACCCAGGAAATCCTGATAGAACTCTATCGTCGCTTCGCGATTAGAGCCGACGAACGTAATATGGTGCACACCTTGCGCTTGAATTTTGCTCATCGTTATGCCACTCCAATCCAGGAGGGTTTCGCGCTTTCAAAACGTTTGGCGAAACCCTTCGGAACCATCCGCTATATTCTAAAGAACAGATCGCGGAACTGCTCAATCACTTTCGGGTCGCCGCTGGCGTCGCCGCCGGGGAAACGCTGAAAGGCGGTGAGCACAAAGTCAGAGGCGGTATTGAAATGAAATGTCGCCTGCACGCCATCGAGATTGTCGGCAGGCGCGGACGAGAACTGGCCGTTCTGAATCTTGACGCGCCATTGCCCACCCCACTCGCCATCCACGATGACGCCGATCTCTACGTCCACTCCTTTGGCGGATTCCTGGTCCACCGTGCTCGGCAATAAGGCGCCAAGCATATAGGGGACAAGCACGCCCGCGGCGCGTTCATCCATTGGAGTCTCTTTTTCGCCGAGACCCCATTGTATGTCCCAGGAATGTACGCCATAATCCATCACATGGAAGGCGGGATAAAACAGCGTTGGCAGGGGGCCCATGTACGGATGAGTAACGAGGAATTTATTCCAGTCGTCCGCCGTTAGACCTTCAAAGATCGCCATCATCTTATCCGAGTCAGTCTTGAGACGGGCTATCGCTTGCTCGCGCGGCAGTCGCCGAAAGGTCTTGGCGTTCTCATCCAACGACGTCGCCATAATGAGCAGTCCTTTCGCGTCGATGGGACGACCTTCGTGCGCCATCTTCCAACGGTCCAGATAGCCTTCGGTCACGTCGATCATGTGGCCGACAATGTCGCGCACTTGCCACTCTTCACAGCGCGTTTGGACTTGCCAATTCTTTGGGTCGTCGATCAAGTCATAGAACCTGCCGCGCTCGGTGCGAATCACATCGAGCAGCAACGGCTTTGCCTGGTAATCCATCGTATTTACGGCCATGATGGCCTCCTTTCTGAAATGGCTAATTTGGATAGAGATACACTCGCGGAAGAATAAATATCTTCTGTTGCCCTATTCCCTCCTTGACGTTAGAACGCAGCCCGTAAAATCGCCGCGACATCCGTCACGGCGACGGGCTTGGGGTTATTCTGTACCGTGCGGCTCTGCGCCGCCATTTCTGCGAGGCGCGCCAAATCACTTTCCTTGACACCCACCTGACTCAAGTGCTGGGGCAAGCTCATCCGAGCGATGAAATTGGACACGCGGTCTGCTGCCTGCATAGCGAGCGCCGAGTCGCTGCGTTCTTCTCCCTCAATCCCCATTGCTTGCGCAACGAGCGCCAATTCCTGCGCGCAAACATCCGCGTTATACCGCATCACATGCGGCAAGACAATAGCATTCGCGAGTCCGTGCGGCACTCCCAGTGTTCCACCCAAAATATGGCAAATGCCGTGGTGCAATCCCATGGCGACACTCGACAACGCTGTCCCAGCCAGATACGAGCCAGCGAGCATCTCGGTGCGGGCGTCCAAGTCATCGCCGTGAGCGTGGCAGCGCGGGAGCGCGCGGGCAATATAGCGAACACCTTCAAGTGCAGCGGCAGTCGACAATGGGTTGCGCGTAATCGAGTAGACTGCCTCAATACAGTGCGCCAGAGCGTTGATGCCGGTTGAGGCGGTCAGATCGGGAGGTAGGTCGAGGGTGAGTAGTGGATCGTAAAGGACAAGTTTAGGGGCAATTCGGGGGTCAGCCGCGGTGATCTTGCGAGAGGTGCCTTGCTTTTGATGGGTGACGCCGTAAACGGGCGTCATCTCCGAGC
>JBLMXX010000516.1:0-4358 GCA_050257995.1 Acidobacteriota bacterium
ATGTGATAAAGGCAAACCCATCGAAAGGTGGGGACGCAAAGCCACGGGTCCTCTGCTCAATGAGCCAGGACAGCCGGGTTGCCGCACAAGCAGCGACCTTGAACGAACAACCCGGACCCTGAGAGCCGGGTTGTTTTATTTGGATCCAATCCTCCCAATTGTATCATCCGGATATCGGGAAAGGGAGTTATGTCACAGCGCGCCTGGGCCTACATCTTCGGCATCCTCCTCGCGGGGCTATTGCTTTCCATCGCGGCTCTGTCGGAATTTGATCCTGCCGCAACCTCGTTGACCGCTTTTGCCGTCCTGACCGCCCTCGCGACCCTTGCCCAGTTTTTCCAGGCCGAGGCCCCTCACCATCAACTCTATTCTGTCAATCTCGTCTTTATTTTTGCCGCCGTGCTCCTGCTCGACCCCTTCCTCTTTGTGCTTTTGGTCACTCTATCTCACGGTGCCGGTTGGATCAAAGAACGTCTCACCAAAAGCCCCTATTTGCGCAACTGGTATCTCCAGCCATTCAACATGGCCGTCCACCTCATCGCCGGGTTCGCGGCCCGCTCGGTCTTTATTTGGGTGAATGGCAGCGCATTTACACTCATTCTGGGACATACGGTCGTCGCCGTCGCCGCCGCGGTTATCGTCTACACTGCCATTAACCACGCCGCGGTAGGCATGGCCATCAGCCTGGCGCGGGGGATCCCACTTCGCAAGTCAGGAGTCTTGGCGCGAGAATCACTACAGATGGATGCAGTCCTCATGATTATGGGAGCCAGCGTCAGTGTGCTTTGGACGATACACCCATTTATGATCCTGCTGGCACTTTCACCGCTGTTGCTGGCATACCAAGTGCTGAAAATCCCACAATTGAGGAAAGAAGCTTTTACGGATGAAAAGACCGGGCTGTGGAATTCGCGCCATTTTGCAAAACTCCTCATCGCCGAAACGGAACGCGCCAAGCGTTTCAATCGTCCGCTTGCCTTTATCATGGCGGACCTGGACCTCCTCCGCAATATCAATAATACCTACGGCCATTTAGCCGGCGATGCCGTGCTCTCGAGCATTGGTCAGATTATCCGGAATAGCCTACGCGACTATGATATAGCCGGACGATTTGGAGGAGAGGAGTTCGCGATTGCGCTGCCGGAGACAAACCTCGTGCAAGCGCGTGCGATTGCCGAGCGCATTCGAGAGGCGATCCAGGCAACCCGGTTTGAAGCCTCGACCAGCGCCACCCCCATTCGCGCGACAATGAGTCTCGGAGTTGCCTGCTTTACGCAAGATGCATCTACGCCAACTACCTTGATCCATGAAGCCGATATTGCCGTTTACCAGGCCAAGCTCAAGGGACGTAACCGCGTCGTCTGCGCTTCCGAGGTCCCTCACTCGACGCGTCTGAACAGTCTGCTCATGGAGGACCGAATAAAACACCCCTTTGTCTCTAGTTTTACCCCTAGACCAGAGTCCATCGGAGAGCCTCCGGCGGCACCTGCTCCGGCAAGCCCGCCGAACGGGTCGACGCCCCTGCCGTGGCTCGCCGAATGATGGAGGAACGACCCTATTGCCAGTCCGCTTTTTTCACCTCTGACACGGCACCTTACGGTGCCGTGCTCCTTTTCTTTTGCTAAATCCAGCGTTTCAAGTATACTTTGGGATACAGACTTGCCCCCATTCTCGAGAGAACCAATCCTGGCAGAGTTGCAAGAGAGAAAGGGGCAAGGAGATCCTTGGAGGAGTCGATGAAAAGATCACCGGCCCTGGCGGTGACAGCACTCTTGTTCCTGATGACGGTCCTAATCGGCACACCCCCTCTACAAGCCGCGCCAGCCGCGCAAACGACCTCCGGGTGGACCGGCTCTTATTATAGCAATCGCAGTCTGCAAGGCAGTCCTGTTTTTTCGCGTGACGACTCTAACGTCGATTTTGTCTGGGGCAACGGGGCGCCAGACCCCCTTCTCCCGGCCAGCGATTTTTCCGTGCGGTGGGTCCGCTGGGTGTATTTCGATACCCCCGGCAATTGGACCTTTTCGACGATTCACAACGATGGCGTGCGTCTTTTTGTTGACGACGTTCCATATGTTGACGCGTGGAGCGACCAGGCGGTAACGGCACACACCGTCACCATCAATCTGACGCAGGCTTTCCACCTTGTCCGGATGGAATACTATGATCACTCCGGCAGTGCTGAAGTGCACCTGCAAATGATCTCGGCCAGTTTCCCCGATTGGCGCGGGGAATACTACGACAACCCCACCCTTTCCGGTACCCCGGCTTTTGTTCGGAACGACAGCGGTCTGAATTTCAACTTTGGCACGACCGGGCCGGGCGGTAATGTCCGGGGCGAGAATTTTTCCGTCCGCTGGTCGCGCCGCGTGTTTTTCGATGCGGGGCGCTACCGGTTCACGACGCGAACCGATGACGGGGTGCGACTCTGGGCAGACAATCAACTGCTCGTGGACCAGTGGCACGATCAAACTACAAAAAGTTGGTCCGGTGATATTACACTCCCTACCGGCAACCACTTGATCAGGATGGAATATTATAATCACGAAGGCGCCGGATTGGCGGCTCTCACCTGGGCCCCGGTTCCCGGCAGTGCCGAAATATGGCATAGCGAATACTTTGACAACTCGGGTGTCAGCGGCAATCCCGCGCTCTCGCGGGACGATGCGGACATTAATTTCGACTGGGGCACCACCGCCCCGGGCGCCGGGATCTCGTCCGGCGCCAATTGGTCGGCGCGATTTACTTCGCGTCGTGTCGTCAATCTCGCGGGCTACTATACGGTGAACGCGACCGCCGACGACGGCGTGCGCGTCTGGGTGGATAATACCATCCTCATAGACCAATGGCACGACGAGGCGCCGACGACATATGCGGCAACCATTTACCTCAACCCCAGCCCTCATGATTGGCGGGTAGAGTTCTATCAGCACAACGGGGCTGCGTCTCTTCGAGTGCTCATTATTTCCGGCGTTACGTCGCCGGTCCCTTCCGACGGAACCGTTGCGACTTCTGCCGCTGCCGATGTGTATGTGGATGACAATGGACCAGGATTTGTGAAAGGGGGCGAGGAGGGTCGATGGCGCGACTATCCGACCGGGTATGGCAATCACGCCTTCTGGATTCAGAACAGTACCTTTGCCCAGCCGTCTTTCAATTGGGTCCGATGGTACCCCCGCCTGCCGTTTGCAGGCTGGTACGAAATCTCGGTCTATATTCCCGGGAACCTGGCGACCACGCGTAATGCACGGTATTGGATCGCTCATGCCGGAACGCACGACCTTCAATCGCTCAATCAATCGCTCTATGTAAACCAGTGGACAAGTCTCGGGAGATTCTATTTCGGCGCGACCGGCGATGAATATATCTCGGTCGCCGATGTCACCTATGAACCCTCTCAATCCACAGTGCTGGTGGTTGACGCGATCCGCTTTTCACCACGCTGATCGCGGGCGACTGAAATGGAGTCGACATGAACTTTAGTCTCTTCGACCTCTTTTGGATCTTTCTTATCATCAGTTCGCTTTTGCCCGTTCTCACACGGATGCGAGTTGAGGGAGCTCGCAGCAATCTCATCCGAGAGTTTGAAAAGAAACGCGGCTCGCGCCTCATCACCCTCATCCACCGGCAGGAAGCGCTCTCGTTCCTTGGACTCGCGTTTGCCCGTTATATCGATATCGAAGACTCGGAGCAAGTCCTCCGCGCTATCCGCCTGACCTCGACCGATACCCCGATCGATATCGTCCTGCACACGCCGGGCGGGCTCGTCCTCGCCGCCGAGCAGATTGCGCACGCGCTGATCCGCCATCACGCGCCCGTAACCGTCTTCATCCCTCACTATGCCATGAGCGGCGGGACCCTGCTTGCCCTTGCCGCGGATCATATCGTGATGGACCCCAATGCGGTGCTCGGCCCGGTGGACCCGCAACTCGGGCAGTACCCTGCCGCCTCGATCCTGCGAGTCACCGAGATTAAGGACGTAAACGAGATCGACGACCAGACTCTCATCCTCGCCGATGTTGCCAAAAAGGCGATGGCGCAGGTGAATGACGTGGTGCGGCGCATTCTGACCGGCAATGGGATGGAACAGGAAAAGGCAAACAAGTTGGCCGATGCTCTCACGTGCGGTCAGTGGACACATGACTATCCGATCTCGTATGAAGAGGCGCAGAGTCTCGGTATGCCCGTCTCCTCCGATATACCGGAAGAAATTATCCAACTTATGGAACTGTACCCGCAGGGCGGGGGGCGCCGACCCTCTGTGCAATATATCCCCGTTCCCTATCCCCGCCGCGAGAACCAACCACCTGCCCCGTCCCGACCCAGGCGGCAATAAGGACCAGTCCATGATTCAGGAC
>JBLMXX010000517.1:0-5225 GCA_050257995.1 Acidobacteriota bacterium
GTCAGTCATTCCCTTATTCATGTTGCATGCCATCACCAGATATGACTGGTGATTCCTCTGCTCCCTCACCTGCAAAAAGTGCTCCCAAAACAGGAGGCGCAATGACGGAAGTAAGCAGCGACATCCCAATGATGATGGCGTACATGGTGCTTGAAAAGACACCTGCTTGTAAGCCGAGACTCGCCACGATGATACCGACCTCTCCTCGCGGCACCATGCCCACGCCGACAATCACAGCAGGTTTAGGGCCGAGCGACCAAGCGCCCAAACCGCAGCCAATCAGTTTGCCTGCGATAGCCAATAGCGTTGCGACCAAAAGAGAAACCAGCACAGACGCGCTACCCAATTCGAGCAAGTTGACCTGCGCGCCTGTCATCACAAAAAAGAATGGGACGAGAAACGACAGAATGGGCTGTAACTGCATTCCCAAGGTGCGGCGTTGTTCGGTTTCGGCGGCAATCATGCCCGCCAAAAAAGCCCCAATGATCGCCGCGAGACCAAGGTACGAGGCGGCAGTGGCTAATCCCAGGCAAAGCGCAAGGGAAAGGGTCAGGGGAGAAAGCGGATTGATGGGTAATTCGAGCAAAGGAGACGAGCGGCGCATAATGTGCGTCCCGACCAACGCAATGAGAGCAATAAAGCCGATGGCTTGAAGGAGCACTAGCAACAGATTAAAGACGTTGACACCGCTTTCAGTTTGGAGCGCCGTGACCACTCCAAGCAAAAGCATCGCAAGGATATCGTCAATCACGGCCGCGCCCAAGATCACGCGGCTTTCGGTACGCGCGAGCATGCCCATATCTTGCAGAACGCGCGCCGTGATGCCGGCGGAAGTGGCGACGAACGCAGCGGCAATGAACATAGCTTTGGGCGTGTCGTATCCATTGAAGAGAGCCCACGCCGCGCCCATCACAAAGGGAAAGACCACACCCACAACACCGACCAACGTGGCAGTCCGTCCAACCTCCTTCAATTCATCAACGCGAGTTTCCAGCCCGACGGAGAAGAGGAGTAATACAGCACCGATTTCAGCCAACACTTCCAGTGGCTCGGTGATTTCTATCCAACCCAGCACCGACGAACCAATCACGACTCCTGCCGAGATTTCTCCAACCACAGAAGGCCATTTGAGCCGTTGCGCAATCTCGGCGCCAGCCTGTGCCGCGATAAAGACCAGGAAAAGTTCGAGCAAAACCTCTGTCGTATGGTCCATTTCAATTTCTATTGCGAGTGTCTAGGACTCACAAGCAAAATCTAGAGCTGCAGAACTGAATGGCTTCGCGCGACATTATACTCCTTTTGCCGAGATGTGTGCGACGACGTCGTGAGAAGCGGAGCGCTGAGACGCCTGATAAGATTGAATTTCGACGGTGTTAGATTGTTCTGCAGTGGGCAGCGGATAAATAGCCGGAGCAGATTGCTCAAGGGTTGGGCTGTGCCCTTGCCACGTTCTATCGCACGGTCCGTACCTTTCGACAAGACGGCGAGTCGGCGCTCGCCCGCCGGAAGAGCCCGGGACGACTCCGTAAGGTGATGCCGGAGCAGGATCTCGCTCTGGATCGGGTGATGCAGCCAGAGTCGCGCCAGCTCGGTCAGAACTTTTCCAGCAGTCGTTTTGAAGATCGTTGCATGATTTATGCAGTTCTGTTTAGCATTCCTTGCAGTACCCGGGTTGCCTCGGAAGTGTGTCCGAGAAGCAGGATGCAGACCAGGTCATTCTCCATCAAATTCCTTTGGTCATTCAAATTTGGCTGAGCAGCGGTTCAATCCTTTCGGTCAGAATCCGCGGCCAGGAATATTCCTTGAATAGACACTGCTTCATCTGATAGCGCGCATCTCGCGCCAGGGTTTCGGAAATTCGCTCGGCAATGACGTTCGGCGATTCCTGTACTCCGAAATAGGTTGCCCATTCTCCTGCCGATTCGCGGAAGAGCGGAATGTCCGAGCAGAAAATCGGAAGCCGCGTCAAACCAGCTTCAAGGATCGGAATGTCCAATCCTCCGCGCTCGCTGGTGAATAACAGGGCATCTGCCAGCCAATACAGATCGCGCCGGGTCGCGTCGTCCACGGATACATGCTGCTGCAAAAATTCGGTACGATCCCGCGGGCTAGCTTTTGGTTCACTTGCAACACGAAGGAATGCGTCGGGTCAAGGAGCGGGATCAATTGGACGGGGACCCGTGGATCAAACGTTTCCCCACGCCCCGCCAAGACCTTGACCGTATAACCGTGATTGGCCAGGAGCCGCGCGTGTGTTGCGATCGTGGATTCAACTCCACCGACGACGGGGGGAGCGCTATAGTGTAATATCGCGAGGCGTCGGTTCAACACATCAAATGATTTATCCTCAGAGGCAGGACGTGACCGCCGTTGACGACGGGAGCATGGTGCGTGTGAAACATATTCGTCAGGGTCTTGTACGGCGGCACGCCTGCCTCACGCACCTGACCAATTGAACCTGGCTACGATTCAGGTTGCCCTCAAGGCAACCTGCCCAATGCCGCGGGCGGCGAATGGCTTGGCATAACGGCTTCGAGCAGCATCCGGAGCCACTCACGGACTGAATCTGTCGACGGAAAGCGGGCCAGTGCCTGGGTCGACGAATGATGGATACCGACCATAATCGGGATGCCGCCGCGTTGCCGGACGACTGCGAAAGCGTCCTCGTCTTTGTCATCATCCCCTAAATAGACCAGCAGTCCCCAGAAAGCGCTCTCCTCGCCGAGCAGCCACACCACACTATTCCCTTTATTGGCCGCCTGGGGCGCCACTTCCAAAAAGCGATCTCCGCCCAATAATCGGAACTGGGCGGGATCGAGGATGTCCTTCGCCGCTACCCGTGCCAACGGCAGCACGACGAGTGCATCCAATGGGTCGGCATGCCGCGCGTGCAGGGCAAGGGCTAGCCCTTTATCCTCTAGCAGAAAACCATCGCGCACCGCGAGGAGCACCGTCCATGATGTGCGTACGCGCTCGATCGTGGGACGAAGTTGGGCAAATTCAGCGCGCAGGACCGCCAAACCGCTGGGGTACTGAATCTCTAGACCGTACGTGCCAGCGAGAATCAACCCCGGGACTGGCAGCATCTCTCGGAGCGAGACCAGTGGACGTCCGCTGAGGATCGTGAGGCGAAATTGCGGATACCGTGCCAAACTCGCTAGGAGCACAAGGAGCTCGGCGTCAGGACGCGCTTCACTCGGCGTGCGTGCAATCGGCACCAGCGTTCCATCGTAATCCAGAAAAAGCCACAGACTCCCGCCTGCAACCAGGTACTGTTGTATCGTCGTTAACAGGTTCTGGTTCATAGGTCTACCACCGGATCAGCATAAAATTGTGAAGACCATTCCAACACATCCCAAGAGCCATTTTCAGGAATCATGCTCTACAAGTTGTTGATGGACACGCGGTGCGCGCGGCAGCGCAAGATAGCCATGGGCACCTTGTGGGTAAAGACCGCGGTCGGCTTTTTCACAATCGCCAAGTACCCTGAGATTGCATGATTCGGACGTGTGCGGTATCGTTGGGTATTGGTCATGACGTTTTCCGCGTAAAGACTGCAAGGGTCCCCTCCTCCCGAGCGAGAGAAGAGGTGCCTAAACGATGGGTACCTTTTCCATATAGTCGAGAAATTCCCTTGACCACCAGGAGATATCTTGCTCTCGGACACGCTGCTGCATGGCGCCCATGCACTGCCGCTGCTTTTCTTTGGGCATTTCCAGCGCCTGTAGCAACGCATTGACCATGTCTTCGGTGTTGTATGGATTGACCAGAAGCGCTTCGGGCAGTTGGTGGGCCACGCCAGCAAACTCGCTGAGGATCAAAACGCCATCGCCTTCGGCGCGCGAGGCCACGTATTCCTTGGCGACCAGGTTCAGGCCATCGCACAAGGGGGTGACCAGTGCAATGTCTGCCGCGCCATAATACGCGGTCAATTCGGCAGGTGAGACCGATCGGTACAGGTAGCGCACCGGCGTCCAAAAATCATTGCTGAAGCGTCCATTGATCCGGCCCACGATCTCGTCAATTTCGCGTTTCTTGAGCCGGTAGGCCTCGACATCATTGCGTGAGGGAGTCACAATCTGGATTAAACTGACAGCACCGTGCAAGTCCGACCGGTTTTCCAGCAGGCGCTCCATAGCCTCGAGCCGCTCGAAAATCCCCTTGGTGTAATCCATCCGTTCGACCCCTAGAATGATCCGGTGTCCATTTAATGAGTCGCGTAGTCTTTGCACACGCGCGCGGGTCCGCGGTGACCGTGCCGCACGGTTCACCGCGTCGTAATCAATCCCAATGGGGCGGGCCACCACGCACGTTCTGTGTCCGGCGTAAAGGAGGCAATCGCCTTCCACTTGGGCCCCAAGCACCTCAACCGCTGAGTCGACAAAGTTGTCCGCATATTGAGGGATATGGAATCCGATCAGATCGCACGCTAACAAACTTTCCAGGAACGGGTGCCGCCATGGCAGCGTGCTGAAAAGCTCTGTCGGTGGAAATGGGATGTGCCAGAAGAAGGCCAGGCGTGCGTGGGGGCGGTCGCGGCGCAGGTGATGCGGCACGCGCGCCAGGTGGTAATCCTGAACCCAAATCACTTCATCGTACTGCGCCTCTTCCAGTACAGCTTGAGCAAAATGAGCATTGACTTGCTCGTACATTTGCCACTCGACCTCGTCATAATGCACTCGACCGAGGAAATAATGGCAGAGAGGCCATAGGGCATTATTGGAGAATCCCAGGTAATAGCCCTTGAGTTGTTCCAGCGTCAAATGGATATATCGCAGATCAAAACCGGATTTCCCGGGGCGGCCCGCATAACGTCCCGGGGGATCGCCCCAGGCCACCCACACGCCCCCCTGCCGCTCGAGCATGGGCAAGAGCGAAGTGACTAATCCGCCCACGGTCTTTTCGCGCTTGAGGCCCTGCTTCGTGTTGTGCAAGGAGTAGGGTCCGCGATTCGAGACGACGATGAGACGGAACGGATAACGCGCCCGCACGGTACCCACCGCTTGCGCCGCCACATACGCCAGGATCTGACCTGGCAGGCGATTTTTCAACGCAGCATCCAGCCGCTGCTTGCGGAACGAACTGTACCGGTAGAAGTTGAGGTGTGACCGTGCGGGCGCGTTATCCGTTCCGTCTCATCGTCGTCTCGAATCGCGGACCCTACTCCTTGCACAACACGAAGCAGGGCCTCAAGCGCGAAAAGACCGTGGGCGGATTAGTCACTT